>CALDQK010000426.1 GCA_937911525.1 uncultured bacterium | reverse complement strand
CCTGAGCGGCCTCGAAATCGGCGATCTTGCGCGCCCGCTTGGCGGCCCGCCGCTCGGCCGCGCGCAGGAGCGCCATCGCGTCCGTGTCGCCCTCGGCCGCGCGCTTCTCGAGCTCGGCCTCCTCGCGCGCCTCCTCCACGAAGCCGACCAGGCCTTCGAGGTCACCGACCTCGACCGAGCGGCCGCGCTCGAGGTCGAAGGCGAAGTCGTCGTCGAGGGTGCCGCGCTCGTAGTGATCCCACAGCTGCCAAAAGTGCTTGTAGAGGCCACGGATCGAGGGGTCGATCAGGCCCAGGTGCTGAGCGATCGCCTTGAGGTCGCGCTCGAGCAGCTTGCGGGCTTGAGTGTTCTGGGAGGCCGAGACGCACTGGGGGAAGTCGATCACGACCGGCTTCCCCTCGCGGACGAGCACGTTGTAGGGCGAGAGGTCGCCGTGCACGAGGTCCGAGAGGAGCATCAGCACGACCTGCTGGAGGATGTCGTCCCACATTTCGCGGGCGCCCTCGGGGCTGAAGGGGACCTGCGCGAGCTGCGGGGCGAGCTCGCCCTTCTCGTCGCAGATCAGCTCCAGGATCAAGACCCGCTCGTGCTGAGCCAGGACCCGCGGCACGCTCGCGCCCGCCGCGGCCAGCTTGGTCAGCGCGTCGACCTCAGCCGTGTGCCAGGCGGTCTCGGCCAGCTTCTGCCCGTAGCGGGTCCGCTTGTCCAAGGCGCGCTGGGAGCGCGTGTTGCGCACCTTGCGGCCCTCGCGGTAGCCCGCGTCGTTCTTGAACGAGCGGTATTTTCGTTCTTTGTAGACCTTGGCGACGTAGTGGTAGGGCTCCCGCTCGACCACGAACAGGTCGGCTTCCTTGCCGCTCTTGAGGGAGCAGACCACGGCGTCGATTACGCCGTCCTCCACCAGCTGGAGGAGCGCCTCGGGGTTCGCGCGAGAAATGGTTGTTCCCTCCGAGAATGAGCTGGGGGTCATGCCGCGCCCAACTGAGTGGAAACGCTAGCAAATGCCCCCGGACCTGGGGAGCATGATTCTGACACTGCGCTCTCCTCCCCAGAGCTGACCCTCCTGGGCCAGAGCCAGAGAATCCGCGCCCTATGCAGAGCCCGCCCAA
>CALDQK010000425.1 GCA_937911525.1 uncultured bacterium | reverse complement strand
GGACGCCACGGGTCGGTTGCTGGAGACGGCCTCGATCATCGCCCTGCTCAGCCCTTCGTGTCGGCTTGCTACGATGACGACGTCGGCGGCGCGGTACCAATCGCCCATATCTGAACGGAATCCAGCGAAGCGAACGGCGTTCTGTAGGCCGATGTCGCGGACCCACTCATGGGCCCGTGCAGCTGTCTGGTTCGTCACCGGGTCCCCATCTCCGACGAAGCAGAGCAATAGCTCCGGTGTCGAGGCGGCGATCTCGCGAAAGCCACAACCTACGAGCCGGTCTTGCCCTTTGAGATCGTTGAAGTGCGCCGGGTAGAGCACGATCAAGCGGTCTCGCGGCAGCCCCAGAACGCGCCGCGCCTGCGCGCGCGTGCCTGGATGGATGCGCTGCGGATCGACGACGCTTGGCACCACGGAGACCCGGTTCGGCGACAGCCCTCGGACACGTCGTACGAGCAGCGCCTTCATCTCGTTGGACAGGACCAACCACCGCCTCGCTGCCCGTGCCCCGAACTGCCACCAGGGCCCGTATCGGTTGCCTTCGGGTTTGGTCCCACGGACGTTGAAGACGAACGGGAGCTTGCGTGCGAGGGCTGCCAAGCCGAAGCGCTGCAACGACTGAATATCATTGAGATGAAGTAGTGACGGGTCCGGGAGTGGCGGCCGGCGGAGGGCGCGAGAGCACCGAAGGAACTCATGAGCCAGACGGCCACCGCGCGAGCGGTGGTCCCAGTGGAGCACTCTAACAGGAACCCCAGCTGCGCGGAGATCACTCGTGAATTGGGTTCCTTCCAGGTTCGTGATAACCGAGGGAAGGAATCCATCGAGGCGACGGATCCAATTCGACAGGCTGCGGATGCCACCGTTCGCTCGCGCACCTGTCTGGCTCGCGGCGAACACGATGCGCTCAGAGACCATGACACACACACCGTGTCAGGCCGCGTGGCTGAGCACTAGGCGGAACACGTCAGCGTATGCCCTGGCGACGGATTCGGCTGTGAACTGACTCGCGCGAAGCTTTCCGCGTTCCGAGAATGCTCGTCGTCGCTCGGGATCATCGAGCAGACGGGTGATTGCGTTCGCCGTGGCCTCCACGTCGCCGACTGGGACGAGGGCTCCGTACTCGCCATCGGCGAGTATCTCCCGTGGCCCGTGGTCACAATCGGTGGAGACCACTGGAGTTCCGCACGCGAGGGCTTCCGCAACGACGTTGCCGAATCCCTCGTAGGCGCTCGTGAGAACGAACAGATCCGCCGCCTTCATGTGAGCGAAGGGGTCCGGCTGGAATCCCAGAAACTCGATGGACCGCGACAGTCCCAATGATCGAGAGAGCGCCTCGAGCGAGCTCCGAAGGGGTCCATCCCCCAGGATGCGGAGCCTTGCTGCGGGATGCGTCTCAAGCACTCGTGCGAAGGCTCTGAGCATGGTCGGGTAGTCCTTCTGCTCGTTGAGCCGTCCGCAAGCAAGAAGAAGAGGCCGCCCCGATGCCTTTGCGGGGACCACTGTCTCGGCGTCGAAGCCGTTTCCGGTGGCTGCGTTGTGGACCACCGTGAGAACTCGCTCGAGCGCGGGCTGCATCTCAAGCAGTTCCGCGGCCACTCCGTGCGAGAGGGCGATGATGGCATCGGCGCGTGGGTACAAGTGCCGAATGGCGAAGTGAACGGCAGGCTCCAGGCGGGTTCCCCGGTACGCTTCTCGGGGGTTGTTCTGTACGCATAGCACCCGCCGAGTATGGGCCGAGGGCGATGTCAGCATCGCCGCCGCATTTGGCAAGTCCATGAAGGAGCAGAGTATGGACGGACGCGAGCTGCGCGCACTCATGGACAGGGCGGGAATCGAGCGGAAGACAGATAGCGTGCTCGACCGTGTGAGATGTCGGACGAGTGGCCGAAAGGGAACGTCGTTCCGAATCTGAAGCTCATAGCTACCTCCGCTTCGGGCTACAATGATCTCGGGTGCGAACTCCGCGCGGTCAAGCGAGTTGGCGACACGGAGGAGATTCTTCTCGGCTCCCCCGCCACCGAGACGCCCAGTGAAGAGCATCACACGCGTGCGACTCATGGCTTCCCTCGAGCCACGACGAAGGCGTTGGCGAGGCCTGAGCTTCGAGCCAGGTGGCGGCGAACCGCTCGCTTTGCCCGCTGTCTCCAAGACCCGTCGGAACGGACCGTCCGGATACCACCTATGCATCGCGCCTCCAACGGATCCAGTTCGGCGGTAGAAACTAGGAGCCGGGCGGTTGCGAGAGTGAAGTATTGTACGTGACTCGGAGTGTGCAGAAGCGCTCTGGCTACCTTCGGGTGTAAGGACCCCATCAAGAGACTGCGTTGGGTGGTGAGGGGGACTTTGGCCACGACCAGTCCTCCCGGAGTGAGGAGAGCCGCCGCCCTCTCGACAAAAGCAAGAGGTGCGGGAAGGTGTTCCAAGACATCCCAAGACGTGATGACGTCGAATTGGGTCCTGAAATCGTATTCGAGGAAGTCGCCCGCGTCGGCCGCGAGACCCCGCTCGCGGCACTTCTCCGCTGACGCTTCAGAAAGGTCGAAGCCACGCGCTGTCAGGCCCATCTCGGCCGCCAGGTCCAGGAACTCTGCCCCGCCACAGCCGACATCGAGCACCGTGCGCACTTCTTGCGGAGCGTGAGGAGCCACTGACTCGGTCCACAACTCGAGGACACGGCGCCGAAATCTTGAATCCGTCCTAAACCCAGCGTAGTCGTGTCCGTATGTAGCGAGGAGCTGCTCCGTTGGCGGCGGGGCGATATGCTGATGGCCGCAGCGCCGGCACACGAAGCGCCGGTGCCCGGCCAGGGCCGTGGCTTCACGGACATCCGAGTGTCGACAGACAGGGCATTGCTTCATAGGAGATCAGTTCGCGAAACAAAGTAGGTGACCGTGCGCTTCAACCCTTCATGGAGATCGACCGTTGGCGAGAATCCGAGTGCCCGGCGGGCGCGGGAGATGTCGGGTTGCCGCTGCCGTGGGTCATCGGCCGGCAGGGGGCGCTTGACGAGTGAAGAGCTTGAACTCGTGAGCCGGCGGATGATCTCTGCCAGCTCACGGATGGTGTACTCTCCAGGGTTGCCAAAGTTGAACGGCCCGGCCTCGCTCGAGTCCTCCATCAGACACATCAGGCCGCGGACGAGGTCGTCGACGTAACAGAAGGAGCGGGTCTGCTGGCCCTCGCCGTAGATGGTCAGGGGCTCGCCGCGGAGCGCCTGGACGATGAAGTTGCTGACGACGCGGCCGTCGTCGATGGCCATGCGGGGGCCGTAGGTGTTGAAGATGCGGGCGACCCGGATGTCGACCTTGGCCTGGCGGTGGAAGTCGAAGCAGAGGGTCTCGGCGCTCCGCTTGCCCTCGTCGTAGCAGGCGCGGGGGCCGATGGGGTTCACGTTGCCCCAGTAGGACTCGGGCTGGGGGTGGACGTCGGGGTCGCCGTAGACCTCGCTCGTGGAGGCCTGGAGGAAGCGCGCGCCGGTGCGGTGGGCGAGCTCGAGGCCGTGGATGGTGCCCTGGACGTTCGTGAGGATCGTCTTGATGGGGTCGCGCTGGTAGTGGATGGGGCTCGCCGGGCAGGCGAGGTTGTAGATGCGGTCCGCGGGCGCGAAGTAGGGGAAGGTGACGTCGTGATCGAAGACGTCGAAGTGGGGATGATCGGCCAGGTGCGCGATGTTCTCGCGGGAGCCGGTGGAGAAGTCGTCGATGCAGAGGACCTCGTGGCCCTGCTCGATCAGCCTGTCGCAGAGGTGGGAGCCGACGAAGCCGGCGCCGCCAGTGACGATGACCTTCATCAGTTGCCCCGGACGCCGATGCCGTCGTAGATGAAGCCCTGGGCGCGGAGGCCGTAGGTGCTCCAGATGTTGCGGCCGTCGACGATGAGCGGGCGGCGCATGAGCTCCTTCAGCCGGTCGAAGTCCGGGTTCTGGTACTGGCGCCACTCGGTCATCAGGCAGAGCGCGTCGGCGTCCTTCGCGGCGTCGTAGGCGTCCTCGACGAAGCTGACGCGGTCGCCGTAGCGCTGCTTGGCGTTCTCCTCGGCCTCCGGGTCGTGGGCGACGATGGTCGCGCCGTCGGCGAGGAGGGCGTCCATGAGCGTGAGCGAGGCGG
>CALDQK010000424.1 GCA_937911525.1 uncultured bacterium | reverse complement strand
CCAGTGGTCGGGGCTCTTGGCTTGGCCGTCTTTGACCGGCTGGATCCAGGCAAACGTGCCTCCAGGCTGTTTCCGGATCGAACCCGTGCAAACGGCGTAAGACGCTTTGGGCAAGCGGCTTACCCTTGAGTAGCGTCCTTGTCTGTATCAGGTGCAGCTGGTTGCGCCTGTCGTCAACACGAAGCGAAGAAGTTGTGGAAGGAGTTCGGCAGGCTTCTTTGAGGTGACCTCGGTCCACTGTGGGCTAGAGGTAGGCGATTGGGTGGCCGGCTCCGAAAATGCCGGATCGCTGGCCGTGGCTCAATGGCGACAGACTTGCGTCTGTGCAGATTAGGGATTACAGCCCGCTAGGCAGAACCTTTGGAATGGAAGTCGGGCAATACGCTTCTTACCTTCGAACCCTAGGACGGTAGACATGCGCCTGGAGCAACAAGACAAGGAACTGCTGTGGAGCTGTCTCAGACATGCAATTGCGGTGATCCCTGACGACGAGCTGCGCTCGCTGATGCCTGAGTTTTGCGCAACCTACGAGGAACGCGGCGACAACCCGAAAGAGATGATCGGGAGCTGGTGCGAGAGAAAACTCTCGCTGATCTCAACGTGGCTAGGGCGCTGCGTGGGAGTACTGGTGCCGATCGTGGCACGGCGCCTGACTGACGAAGAGTTGGTTCAATTGGCCGGAGACTCAGGCGCGGACCGAATCCTCAAAGCCGTTGGTAGATGCAGGGAAGTGAGGGAGTTTGTAGAAGCCGAGAATGCGCGCCGACTCAGGCTGGAGTCGAGGATCGTGGTCCTTGATGGCTGGGAGCGATTCGCCATAGCACTTCGCGCCGTACGGCGGGTGCAGTGCCTGATTGCCACCCCCTCAAGCTGGAGCGGTAATGCGAGAGGTGACCTTCATAACCTTAGCCAAGCCGTGGAACAGCTTGGGATGGCCGTCTCTGGCTCGACCCCCTCCTTCTCCAGAGACACCGTCATTCGCGTGATTCGGCGGTTCGCTCCGAATGATTCACACTCCCAGGAGGATCAGCAGGTGCTCTACGGGGCGCAAACTGCAGCTGAAGCGGTGGGGTGGCTACAGAGGGGAATCGAGGAGGGTGCAGGGCCAATTGGCCCATGTCTGCAATCGCTCAGGAGCAGCTTGCGCGCATGGAGAATAGTCGTGAAGAACAAGGATCTCGAGGAGGCAATTGACGAGGACATTCGCTTACTCACAACCTTTGATCCAGAGGGCTTCGCAAGCCCCACCGGGCAGCTCCTGAGCCGACCACTCTGGACCAGTGGGCAGCGGAACGCCGAAGCTGTAGTGGCTGCGCGTGGCGTCCTAGCTTCGCTCCCAGGCCCGCCGCCGCTGACTAGCGGCGGCCGGAGCCTTGGGTTCAGTTTTCAGCTCGGCGGCGCCACGATTCCTGAGACTCTCAGGGAGGCCTACCGCGCCAGGAAACTGGTCGTTTTCCTTGGCTCTGGCGTTTCGCTTGGGTCTGGCTTTCCCTCCTGGGCGCGTGTAGGGCAGCACCTGCTGGAAGAGGGTGCGAGGCATGGCCTCAGCGACTTGCCGGGATTTCCGCTCGACCCCGACGCTGGCCCTGAGGCGCTAAGGGACCCTGCAGTTCTTGACGAACTCCTCGACTTCTTCGACGAGGCCAAGATGGCGTTGGGCACCACCTACAACCATGCGCTGCAGACGATCTTCTTGCCTCAGGACTGTGTGCCCGGCCCGGTTCATGCAGCCCTCCGACGCCTGCCTTCCGAGATCCCGATCCTCACTGCTAACTACGAGCAACTGGCAGAGACCGCCACAAGCCGCCAGGTTTTCACCTGGCTGGAGGCAGACAACGCCAGAGCTCAGCTGAGGCGGCGCTCGGTCTTGAAGGTCCATGGCTGTGCGACACGACCAGACTCCATTGTCCTGTCACGCAGTGAGTACAGGCGGATTGGGGGGAATAGTGTTGAAGCAAGGGCGTATCGGCATCTGCTCGAGCAGCTCCTGACGGACCACACGTTCCTCTTTGTTGGCTTCGGGCTTAATGATCCCTTGGACCTCGACAGAAGGCTCAGCATCCCCGCGAAACTGTTCCGGAACAGCGGCGCAATTCACTACGCCCTCATGAGGAATCCCACCTCCGAGGAAACAACGCGCTATCGCAGAATGAAGGTGCTCCTCGTCCCCTATCAAAACCATGACGAGGTTCCAGGGCTCCTGAAGAGTCTGTTGCGGGAGTAGCACCGACTCCCATCCGACGGGCCCTTGTTGCTCAAGTAACCTAATAACAACGGCGGTCATGGACCAGACAGCACGAGAAGGAGTGACGACTGGGACGGATCCTTCACCAACTCCATTGGGCCTTGGCTATCCCCCGATCGGAAGCGGCTTGGAGCCACGTTCCTCCAGGCAAACCCCTCGCTAGGCTGTTTCAGATTCAGCTGCCCAAGCTGAGGGCTGAGAGTCCGAGTCTCTTCGCCCCTTTACGTAACGCGCTACTACGTCGCAGCTTGTGGGCCCGCCTCGGCGGGCCCATTTGCTTTCCAGGGGGGCCATGGCCCCCGTTTGGTAGCCCCCCGCGGCCCCCGCGCGGCGCCCGGTGCCACCACGCACTGGCGCGCGCCATGGCGCGACACGGGCCGCGTGGGCGCGCGTCGTTGGAGCCGTGGCCGAACCGATCGGGCCTGCACCCGCTGCGCCCGGTGGCGCCGGTGGTCGCTACCGCAGCCAGTCGCGGCACGGCTCGTTGAGCCAATGGTCGACGTCGCTTCGCGAGCCACCCGAGCGCAGGCTGCAGGCGTAGCAGCCGTCGCGCGGTTCGTCCCGGTTCAAGGTCACGATCCCCTTGTGCGCGTAGTAGGTGAGCTGGCGGTGGGGAGATCGGAGGCCGGTCTGGGCCACGCAGAACTCCGTGACCGCCAGAGACGCGACTACGCCGTTGAGGGACACGACTGACGGGCCGCTGCCCTTGAGCTGGCTCAGGTCGACGCCGTAGAGCGCACCCCGGTCCTGCTTGGCCTGCGGACCGAGGAGGTCGTCGCGCGACTCGTCCTCGTCGAGCACGTCGCAGCAGACCATGCAACCCGGCCCGCCAGCGTTCACGAACACCCTGCCGCCGTACTCGGGGGACTCGCCAGGGATAATCTCCGACGCGAGATCGAGGTAGCGGGTCCCGGTTGCGGCGCAGACCTCGTTCAGGATCAGGCGCGCGCCCTCCATGTCGAGGCAGCCGAACGCCCAGTCGGCCTGCTCGATCGCGTCGAAGCCGCTCCTCGAGATGAACGTGTCCGACACCTTCTTGACCACGATGCATGGGTTGATCTTCTTGATCAGCCGCTCGGCCATGTCGACCTTAAGGAGGCCCGGCGTAGGGTCACCCCGCTTCGGCGTGGGGTCGTCGTGCCAGAGGCCGATGTAGCGGTTGCGGTTGCTCTCCTCGGCCGTCTGCGGGTCGATCACCGTGATCTTGCCCACGCCGTTGAGAGCGAGCTGCTGGCCGGCGTGGCTGCCGAGGCCGCCCCAGCCGACGAGCACGGCGTGCGTGGCGGCCAGCTTGGCCTGGCCGTCCTTGCCGAAGAAGGCCTCGCTGCGGGCGAAACGCTCGTCACTACCAGCCATAGTTCCTACTCCAGTGCTTGAGGGTGAGCTCGGTGGGGCGGAGCAGCTGACCCTCGACCTCCAGGGCGTCAAGCTGGAGAGGCTCGGTGTCCTCTCCGACCCAGGCGAGGGCGTCAAAGCTCCCGCTGGGCGCCACGACGACTGCGGCATAGGGGCGGCCGTGAAGGCGCCAGCGAACGTGGGGCACGAACTCCCTCAGGCCGGCTTGGTCGCTCGGGGAGAAGGCCGCCGGGTAGGGGTAGGGGTGGCTGTGCCACTCGACCAGGCAGGCCTCGAGTTCGTGCGCCCGCTTGATTACCCTGGCACGCGTAGCGTCGGCCAGCTCGATGTGAGCGCTGTGCTGGACCTCGAAATCCTCGGCTCCGAGGAGCTCGTGGTTCACGTGCTCAAGGAGCCAATCGCCCGCCGACGAGGGGGCCTGGCGTGCATAGACGAACGCCGCCTGCTCCTCGTCGCTCTCGGTGGGGAGAAGGTGCGTGAGGAGGGCTTGGTGCACCTCTCGCGGGAGGCGGAGCAAGCTGGTCACGCGGCGCTCCTGAAACGCTGCGCGAAGCCAAAGGCCCAGTTCAGCATGTTGCAGCCAGCCGTGATCTCCGCCGCCGGGACCCAGTCGCCGTCGGGCGACCAGGAGAACATCCCCCAGGTCCCCTCGAAGGGCGGCTTGTTACCGGCGGGTTCCTTGTAGTTGCCCGGGATGCCACCGCTGAAGCGGATCCCGACGGGTACATAGAAGCCGTAGGGCGCAGTCCCGGGGGACGGCGGGATCTGGAAGGCGACGTCGGTCTTCGACCTGTTCCAGCCCGCCGGCGTGGCGGGAATCAGGTAGTTGCGGATCAGGACCCAGTGCCCCGCAGCGACGTACTCCACGTCCGAGAACTGGGCGCGGAGGAGTCTCAGCTCCCCATGGATGCGATCGCTCATGTTGGGCTCAGCTCAGCGCGCGCCGCGCTTGAACTTGACCTTCTTGCAGAAGCCCAAGCCGGGCTTCAGCTCGACCACCTCTCCGGGCTTGAGCGTGCGCTCGTTGTTGTCCTGGTCGACGAGGAGCACGCCCTGATTCGGGTGCCAGCCCCCGAGCAACGCGATCTGCTCCGTCGTGATGGTGCGCTCGTCCCAGTCGTGCTGGGTGCCCTCGACGTTGACGCAGTACTTCGGACCCTGACCCTTCTTGGCCTCGGCCTTGGGGGCGGGCGACTCGATCTTCTTCATGACCTTCTCCTTGCCGGGGCTCCCCGGTCATTGGGTTACCGACGCGGGAGTCCTTTCGCGGACGGAGAAAATGCGCCTCGCCCGCGAACCGTTGGCGGCAACTGCTGCGGGGTGGTGCTGGGGAGCTGCGCGCGGCCGTAACGTGCTGCGGGACTGCCCGTTACGGAAACTATGTAGTTTCGCGTCCGTGAACGGTGGGATCGATCGGTTACTGATAGGGCCGACGCCCAGGAGCCGCAGGAGCACCCCATGCCCCCGGACCAGAGTGCCGTCTCTGGCGCTGAACCCGACGAAGAGGAGCTGCTGCTGTGGCTCCACATGGGCACGCCCGACGAGCGAGCCAAGGCGAGGCGTGTCCTGACGAAAAGCTATCTGTGTCCTCTGGTGAACCTTCTTCGTGGGTGGCTGGGGCCAGTGCCGGATGTGGCTGTCATCGCCAAGAGTGCGGCAGGAGAGGCGCTCGTCCGTCTCTTCGAGAAGGTGGAAGCGGATCTCGGGGCTGTCGACCCCGAGAACCGCGGGATCTGGCGACTTCTGATCAAGATCTCCAAGGACAAGGCCAAGGACTACCGCAAGTGGCTGCGGCGTCACCAGCCGCCCCCGCAACCCGACGACCCCCCGGCGGAGGTAGACCCCCACTCGCATGACCCCGAGAAGGTGGCCATTGGCAATGAACTGCTCGGTCGCCTGATGCTCTTCGCCAACACGATCGAAGAACCAGCGAACCGGTTTATCTTCATTAACGACCTGTTTGGGGAAAGGGGGAGCTTGCAGAAGAAGGAGAAGACCGCACATGACCAAGAGCTCGTAGTCGGTTTGGAGGAGCACGGGGTCTACTCCCTCACCTCAGGAGCTCTAAGAAAGCGTCGCGAGAGGATCAGGGAGGCGTTGGAGGCATTTCTAGGACTGAACGGTGGAGGTGGGGAGTGACGCACAGCGAAGATCGATACGATCACCTGCTTAACCGACTCCGACCGCAACTTGACCGAGCGCTGGAGCATGGCGAACTTCCCGCCGAGCTTCTTCCCGAGAACCAGGGCCCGCTCGAGGATGACCTCACCGATCTCGAAGAGTTGGTGGTCGCAGGAGACGTTGCCGGGATCCGCGCCCGCGCGTTTGCTGCGGCGCAGTCCTTCGCACTGGGGCTCAATCGCGGCGACGAGGAGGCGAGCGATCCCGATCTAGATGCAGCCCGAGAGCAACTACGGCGTCGCCGAGCCGAGGAGGATGAGGGCCAGGAGGACGAAGGTGACGCTCCGCCACCGAACACCAACGCCGAGTGACGTCGCCGCCCAGGTGCTCGCTGACAAGGGCGTCGGCTCAAGGCTGCCCGTCTCGCTAGAAGCGCTCGTCGCCGACGAACCCGTGGATCTCACCTACTACGACTCGGCCCGCCGCACGGAAGGCCGGATCGAACTCGTAGACGGACGCGCTGCGATCTTCGTCAACACGCGGGGCAGGGGCGCCGATCACCCGCGGTCCCGTTTCACTTGCGCCCATGAGATCGGGCATTTCTACCAGCACCGGAGGCTTCTCCGGGCAAAGCCCTTCCATGACAGTCACATCGACCTGGAGTCGAAGGCGCAGACGGAGCGAGAGGCCAACGAGTTTGCCAGCGAGGTCCTGCTACCGAGCAAGATCCTTCGAGAGCGCTTCAACCGGATGCGCTACGTCGACCTCGACTTCATCGTCGGGCTGGCGGACGAGGCGAACACAAGCCTGCAAGCGACGGCCATCAGGGTAGTGCGCCGGAGCCAGGACCGAATCTGCGTCATGCTTGTAGACGAGACTAGCCGCGTCACCTGGGTCGTGCCCAGCGACGATTGGCGTGAACTGCGTCTGCCGTGGTCCGGTTTCAAGGGGAAGGCTGTTCCCGAGCAGTCCGTGGCGGCACGGAAACCAGCGGGCAACTACCGTGAGGAGCGTGTGGACCTCGGCGCATGGGTTCCATCCCAGTGGGACCGAGACGGGTCCATCTTCGAGTCGGCGCGCGATACCCCCTTCGGAAGACTGATCTTCCTGGGCTTCGGCGACGGCGACGACGACTAAATGGGTTCGCCCTGGAGGTTGAGATGACACGAGCTTGGGCGACAGCAATGCGCGAGTGGGCTCGGCTCGGGGTGTGGAACGTCGTACGGGTCCGGTACCTCGGACCGGAGCAGGGCACGTGCGGCCTATGCGGGAAGACCCACCTGAGCTGGCACTATGACGTGCAGCTCGCGGACGGTGGCGACATCTACAGCATCGGGAGCAAGTGCGCACCTTGCCTCTACGACATGTCCAGGGACTGGGAATCGCGCCATGACGCCCTGGAAGCAAAGCACGCGAACTCGGAACACCACGCGGAGGCCGAGCGGCAATTCACTAAGGACACCGCGGGTCTTCGCCGGCGACTACGAGTCGCAGGGCAGCTTCCCGACTCCACAGTCACCGAGAAGGACCGGCTCCTCAAGGAGGTCTTGAGCGGCGAGATGCGCGACCGCCAAGTCAAACTCCTCGGATCACGCCTCGCGTTGATCGAGCGCATCGAGAGGCTGGACTACCCCGAGAGGGATGAGGAACTCACCCTTCTTCGAAGGGATCCGCCCGAGAACAAGGTCCGGTGGCTTGGGCTCCGCACCACAAGCCGTGAGAAGAAGGCGGGAGAGTCGCTCAGGCGCTGAGGCGGTCCTCGTCACAGTCCTCGGGGCCCTCGGCATGCACAAGGGTGCCCACGGCTGGCGCTCGCACCACCGCCTCGTCCAGCAGGTCCCGCACCGCCTGCGCCACTCGGCCCGCGTCGAAGAGCTCGCTCCCCAGGTCGAGGTAGCGTTTCCGGCTGGTCTCGCTGCCGGCCAGCGCGCGCATCACCTCGAACTCGCCCGGGTCGGCGTGGCCAAGCTGCTTGTCGATCAGGACGGGCGGGACGCCGCGGGCCTGGGCCCAGCTCCGGTGGGCAGGGCGTGGACGCCGCGCATGCGCCGGTTCCACTCGCGCTGGATCTCGTCGGCGATCGCCATGACACGGACGCCTTGTTCTTCTCGATCTCCACTTCGAATCCTGCCGTGGACTTTCGGGTGACAGGAGGGCTCCTTTCGCAGAACGACTCAGGCAATCAAAGCGCTGTAGGGCAGCGGTAGGCCGCCGGGTCCATATCCTTGAGATCCACCCCGCTTGCCGGATCCAGGGTCTCGCGCGGTGGCGATCCATGGTGGCTGCGTTCTTCCCAGCTCCTCCGCCAGTTGGCGCTCCCGCCGGAGCCTGCCGTCCTTGCGGCCAGCTTGTTCACAAGGTCAGAGTTTCGATACTCAGGCCGCAATGTCTCGAGGTCGGCACGGGGCGAGGATCGGCCTGTGGTAGCGTCTTCCCGGACCTCTGGACCAGCGTAAAGCTAGGAAATGGTTCAGAGAGTAGGATTCTAGGGTTTGAACCTTGGCGCGCAGCTGGACGAGGAGCAGAGATCTCAACCCTTCTTGGTCTCCAATTGCTCCCGAATTCCTCTACCGGTCGTCGTTCAGAGCTACGTGCCGAGCGGCTGGTCCGTAGTTCTTCATGAGGAGATCGCAAGGCACCTCAATGAGCCGGAGTGGC
>CALDQK010000423.1 GCA_937911525.1 uncultured bacterium | reverse complement strand
TCCTCGCCTGGCTGCGCGAGCCACTCGGCGCAGGCGGCCAGGGCCTGCTGGGGCCCCCGCTCGGTCGGGAGCCAGAGCTCGAAGCGGGGCAGGCTGAGCTGGGCGGCGGCGTAGAGCGTCCGCACCAGCAGCCGCGGGTCCCCGCGCGAGGCCTGCAGGAGCCCCTCCAGGCTGGGCTGCAGCGGGTCACGATCCAGGGCGCGACAGGCCGCCGGGTGGCCGAGCTCGGCGGCGAGCTCCAGGGTCGCGGCCGAGAGGTCGCCCGCGCGCACTTGCTCGGTCAACAGCCGGCCTGCGGCGACCAGGTCGCCGAGGTCGGCGCGCCGCTCCAGCTCGCGGAGGTGCTCGTCCACGATCCCAGCGTACGAGCCGGACGCCAGATAGGCCAGCGATCGGCTGGCCGTGATCCTGGGTCGGGTGGTGGCGATTGCACCCAGGGAGAGCGCAGGGGGGATCTGCCGCTATCCTGTGCGCCTGATGAGCGAGGTCCCGTCCACCGAGGCCGAGTCCCCTCCTAGACGCCGCGGCGCCCCCCGCGAAGCGTGGCGCTTCCTGCTGCCCTACTTCCGGCCGCACCTGCGCACAGCGCTCCTGGTGGTGCTCTTCACCCTCGGGGCCTCGGCCTGCGACGTCGGCCAGGCCTGGCTGCTCAAGGACCTGCTCAACAAGGTCTTGCTGCGCGGCAGCGACGAGGAGGGCGAGAAGCGGGACGACCAGTGGGTCAAGGCGGCGAGCACCCCCGCCAGTCAGGCGCTCACCGCGAGCTCCCAGCCGCCACCCCACGGCGGGTCCACGGTCTCCCCCGACCAGCTCGTGACCTTCGCCGGGCGCGCCGCGCGAGACCCGAGCTGGAACGGAGATCCCCTCGCCGAGCTGTTGGAGCGGAGCCGGCGCGTCCTGCTCTCCGAGGACCTCGACATTCCCGCCGATCAGGAGGAGCCGCGCGCGGTCCTCGCCGAAGCCGTCGCGCTCCAGCTCGCCGCCGAGCGCCTGGCCTTGCCCTCGCCCACTGCTGCGACTCCTACCCAGCGCGCGGCGGCCGGCGCGCTCTCACTCGAGGCGCGAGTCCGCGCCCGGCAGGCCAGCTTCAACAGCGCCTACCTGACCCTGAAGGCCATCGTGCTCATCGCCGCTGGACTCGCGGTCGCGCTGGCCTGGCTGCGCTACGCCGAGAACGCGACCTCGCGCACGATCGTGGCCGAGATCTTCTACGACCTGCAGTGCTCGGCGGTCGCGCACAGCCTCTCGCTGACCGCGGGCCAGGTGGGCGGCATGCGCCGCGGCGACCTCCTGGCGCGGCTCAACACCGACCTCTCCAAGTGCGTCAACGGGATCATCCTCCCCCTGGCGACCCTCTACGTGCTCCAGCCCGTGCGGCTGCTGGTGCTCTACGTGGGCGCGCTGCTGATCTCCTGGCAGCTGGCGGTGGGTCTGGCGGCCCTGGCCCTGACCGTCTTGATCCCGATCCGGCTCGGCGGCCGCTCGATCCGCCGCAGCGCGCGGGACCGCCAGGGCGCCTTGGCCGACGTGCTCGAGTCGATGCACCAAATGTTCGCAGGGATCCGCCTGGTCAAGGCCTTCCGCAGGGAGGACCACGAGCAAGAGAAGTTCCGCGAGCGGACCGATCGGGCCTATCGGGCCGAGCTGGGGGTGATCCGCGCGCGGACCCTGACCCGCTCCATGCTGCGCCTGATGAACGACAGCACGATCCCGCTGCTGGTCTTCGCGGGCGGGTACTTGATCGTCACGAAGGTGTGGGGGCTCAACGCCGGTCGCTTCGCGGCCTTCGCGGCGCTGGTGATGCTCATGTATCGCCCGACCAAGTCGATGGCCATGGCCTACAACACGGTCCAGGACGCGCTGCCCAGCTTCCAGCGCGTCCACGAGCTCTTCCTGCTCAGCTCGCCGATCCGCGACGACGCCCAGGCCACCGAGCTCGAGTCCGTGCGCGAGGGGATCGCGATCAAGGGGCTGAGCTTCGGCTACGACCCGCTCGAGCCCGTGCTGCGGGATATCGAGCTCGACGCGCCGCGCGGGACGACGACCGCGATCGTGGGCGCGACCGGGAGCGGCAAGTCGACCCTGCTCGACCTGATCGCGCGACACCTCGACCCCGACACGGGGCAGGTGTGCATCGACGGGCGCCCGCTGACGCAGATCCGTCTGCGGAGCTACCTCCAGCGCCTGGCCGTGGTGCCGCAGCAGCCCTTCGTGTTCAACGACACGGTCCGGGAGAACATTCGCTACGGGCGGCTGGACGCGAGCGACGCCGAGGTCGAGGCGGCCGCGCGGCAGGCGCAGATCCACGACGAGATCGAGGCCTTGCCCGGGGGCTACGACTACGTCGTCGGCGAGCGGGGCAGCCAGCTCTCGGGCGGCCAGATCCAGCGCCTGACCCTGGCGCGCGCGATC
>CALDQK010000422.1 GCA_937911525.1 uncultured bacterium | reverse complement strand
CGTTGGAATCGCGCCTGAAGGACCACTAGTTCCCCACTTCGAGATCGAGGTCGAAGCGCTTCGACTTGCCGTAGACGCGCAGGATCACCGCCTCGTCGCGCTGCGCCCGGTAGGAGAGCGCTTCGCTGTCTCCCAGCCCGGCCGAGCGCGCCACTTCGTTGCCCGCCCCGTCGAGGAGCCCGAGGTCGAGCTCTCCGCCCAGCTTGGGGTCGAAGCGCAGGGCGGCCTTCAGCAGCTGCCCCGCGCGCAAGGGCACCGAGTAGTTGACCCGCCCAGCGCAGACCAGGCCGCGGTGCTGGCCGGGCTGGAGCGGGCGCGCCTGCGGGACCTGCTCCCCGTCGACGAGGGCCTCCACGTCGTAGGGCACGGGCTGCTCGGCGTAGGTGTAGACGCGCAGGAAGACCGGCTGATCGACCGGGCTCGTGTAGCTGACCCGCTCCACGTCCTGCTCGGTGCTGGACTCGCTGACCGGCTCGCCGCGCGAGTCGAGCAGCTCGACGTCGACGTCGCCCACCTGGTGCACGAAGCGCACGATCGCCGTGAGCGACTGGTCGCGGCGCAGCCAGAAGCTGTGGAAGCTCTCGTCGGCCACCGAGCGCTGGGTGTAGATCCCCGCGTCGAGCCACTCCGAGGGCTTGCTCGGCGAGAACTGGCCCGCCTTGGTCAGGGGAGCCTGACCCTCGAGGCGCAGGCGCAGGTCGTAGGCCATCCGCTCGCCGCGCAGCCAGAGCCACACGGTCTGCTCGCGCTCGAAGCGACGGGTCAGCGAGCCGTAGCCGTGCACGTAGGTGTTCTCGAGGGTCGTGAACCACGACGCGCCTGCGGGGCCGCCGCGGATCTTGCGGGGCCGCCGCGGGCCGTTGGTCTGGCCGGGGAGCGTCAGCCCGTAGAGCTCGCACTGGAGGTAGTTGTAGCCCTCCCCCGAGGTCGTGATGTCGACCGTCAGCTGCTGTCCGTTGGCGACCTCGATCCGGTAGAGGTCGTCTCCGCTGCCCTTGATCTGGGGGTAGGAGCCAGGCGGCAGGGACCGCCCCGGCATCCCAGGGGTGACCTTGAGCTGAAGGTCATACTTCCCGCGCCCCCGCACGTGGATCAGCGCCGTCTGCGGATCCTCCGAGTAGTAGACCCGCCGCTGCAGGTTCCCAGCGAGGTCCAGGTTGCGGCCGAAGGGGCTGACTCCTTGCTTGGCCTTGAGGCTGAGCGCGAGGTTGCCGTTGTCGACCTGGCACTCGAGGGTGCTCTTGGCGGGGATATCGACGCGATACCAGTCGTCTCCGTCGCACTTCAGCTTGGGGTAGCGACCAGGGGTCAGCACGACGGCCTGCTCGCGCGTGTCGTTCGGCTCGAGCTCGCGGATCAGGGTCGGCACGAAGGTCCCGCTGGCGCGGGCGAGCTCCTCGTCGTATTCGCCCTTGCTCAGCTCGAGGCCGTAGTCGCCTTGACCCACGACCTCGATCCAGGCGCGCCGCGGGAGCGGGCCCGCCGGGAGCTGGCCCTGCTTGGGCGTGCCCTTGACGGTCGGAGTCTGACTCGCCTCTTCGTGGACGATCAAGCTCAGGCCCTCGGCCGCGTCGATCAGGCGCGCCTCCAGCGGGTGCCAGGCGGGGACCACGACCTCGAACCAGTCCCGCCCGTCGCAGGTGAGGGCCTCGACGCGCTGCGAGTGGTTGATCGGGATCGCCTCGCCGCGCTCGTCGTTGGGCTCGAAGCGCTGGCGGGGGTCGACCGCCGCGGCGGTCAGGGTGTAGGGCACGCTCAACGCGCCGTAGCAGCGGAGCAGCACGGTCTCGCCCGTGAGCCCCTCCGGCACGTAGAGCAGGTAGGAGAACTTGTCGCCGCTGGTCTTCAGCTCGACGCCGTTCAAGCGGTGCAGCGAGAGGCCGCCCTCTTGAGGCGAGTTGTCGATCTTGATCGAGAGGGCCTGCCCGGCCGGAATCTCGACCCGGAACCAGTCCACGTCCTGGGCGCTGAGGATCAGCCCAGGGTGGACGCCGAGCCCGAGGGGCTTGGCCTCGGCCACCGTCTCGTTGGGCTCGAAGGGGTCGCCGCCCCCGTAGGAGGCGCGGATCTTGCTCGGCGCCCCCGCCAGCAACGCCAGCACGACCGCCGCGACCGGGAGCAGCCCCGGCACGAGGTGGAGCACCGGGATCCCCCGCCAGCCGCCCACGGGGGAGGGCGCGGGAGCGGGCTGCTCCTCGCTCGCTTCCTCCTCGGCAGAGTGCGGGGTCACGTCCCCGCTCGGCCCGCTCGCCTCCCCCGCGATCCGCAGGGTGGCGCGCTCTCCGCTCGAGCTGAGGGGCGGCACGACGACCGGCGCCCCCGGCTCGGCGTCGGCGGGCGCCGCGACCGCCCCGCTCTCGGTGCTCGACTCAGCGACCCGCTCGGCCTCGGCTCTCCGGACGCGCTCTGCGTACAGCTCTTGGCCC
>CALDQK010000421.1 GCA_937911525.1 uncultured bacterium | reverse complement strand
GACCCTGTGGCCCCTCGCCGGCGGCGAGCCGCGCATGCTCCGCCCGCGCACCCGCTCGGGGCGCCTGGCGCCCCTGGCCCTCGAGCCCAGCGCCGAGCGCTACGTGGCCTTCGGCAACGGCGGGCAGGCCTGGCTCTTCGACCTGGTCGAGGAGCCCTATCAGGACTACATCGGCTCGGTCGGCGACACGATCTCGCTCCCCAAGGCCAAGCCCCAGGACAAGCTCGGCCTCGACGTGCTCGCGATCGCCGTCGCGCCGGTCGGGCTCCTGGCCTACGACGTGATCCGCGTCGTGGCGACCGGCGACGCGACGGGGGTCGTTCGGCTGTGGACCTTCCACACGGGCGTCAAGCGCGCGGGCTACGGGACCCGCCTGCTGCGCACCCTCCAGGGCGCGGAGGGCGCGACGCGCGCCCTGGCCTGGGCCCCGGACGGAGCGCTGGCCGCGGGCGGGGACGACGGGCTGGTGCGGGTGTGGGACCCCAAGCAGGCCGAGGTCCGCCAGACCCTCAGCAGCGACGCTCCCGCGCGCGTCCTGCGCCTCGCCTTCGCCGCCGGCGGGCGGCTGCTGGTCAGCGGCTGCGCCGACGGCCAGGTCAACGTGTGGTCCCGCGGCCGCCCGCCCGCGCGCGTGCTCGGCCCCGCGCGCCGCCCCTACCGGCGCTCCCGCGGCAGCCTGGCCGTGACTCAGCTCGGCCTGGGCGCCGGGCTCCTGGTCAGCCTCGACCGCGAGGGCCTGGCGCAGCGCTACGACCTGGCGGCCAGCGCCTACCTCGGCGGAGCGGAGCGCTTCGCCCGCGCCCTGGCCGCCGAGGGCGATCGCTGGGCTTACGCCCGCCACCGCGAGCTCGTCCTGCGCGACGCGCGCGGCGAGCACACCTTCCCCCTGCAGGGCCAGGTCCGCGAGCTGGCCTTCGCGCCGGGACGGGACCGGCTCTACGCCGCCAGCGACAAGGGGCTGCTCTGCTTCGACCTGGCGGAGCGCCGCGAGCTGGAGCCGCTCGCGCGAGGGGCTTGCGAGCACGTCGCGGCGGACGGGGCGGGCCGGGTTGTGTTCTCCGCGGGCCGGACGGTGCATGGCTTCGAGGCAGGGGAGCGCCGCCGCAGCTGGTCCGTCGAGGCGCGCGACCTGGCGCTCTCGAGCCAGGGCTGGGTCCTGGCCGCGGAGGAGCGCGAGACCCTCGTGCTCGACTTCGCGAGCGCCGAAGCGCGCGCTAGCCTCCCTGGCCGCGCGCCCCTCGCCTGCTCGCCGGACGGGCGCCTCGGCGTGACGACGGCGGCGGACGGGCGCTTGCAGCTCTGGCAGGGGGGCCGCTGGCAGCGCCCGCTGCGGCTGCTCGCCCCGCCGGCTCGCCACGCGCCCAGCGCGCTGAGCTTCGCCTCGGACGGGACCCTGCTCAGCGGCGGCCGGAGCGGCTCGGTCGCGATCTACGAGCTGCAGCGGGTCGCGCGCCTGGCCGCCTGGGGCGAGCCCCCTCGCGGCGACGCCGAGCGCGCGGCCTACTTCGAGGCCCACGGCGCCTGGGGGCTGGCGCGGTCGCTCCTCAGCGAGCTGGCGCCCAAGGGCGGCGTCCGACCCGCCCGACTCGCGCGGGCCTGGTTCCTGAGCGGGGAGCGAGGCAAGGCCAAGGAGGCCCTGGCCGCCGAGGGGAAGGACGAGCTGACCCAGGCCTGGCGCGAAGCCCTCAAGCGCTAGACGCAATGAGTAGGGGAGGGGCTGTCGCTAGGCCAGCCCGCTCACCGCAGCTCGAACGCGTACCCCAGGCCCACGCTGGCGCAAGCGCGCAGCTCCTCGCCGAGTCGGCGGTGCAGCGCCCGGATCGCTTCGAGATCGAGGTCTGGGTCGTCGCAGCCCTCGACGCGGGGACCGAGGTCCTCCAGAGCTGTGGTGGCGGACTCGATCCTCCACGCGCAAGCGTCCTGAAAGCCGCCCTGCGGGAGCGGGAGGCGGACACGTCGTGGCGAGAAGTCGGTGCTCTCTGGACAGAGCAGGTGGAAGGTCTCGAGGAACCACAGGTGGGAAGCCGGCGAGGACCCGCCGCACCGGTCGTACACGGCCCGCACGGCGTCGGCCCGCGCCCCCCTCAGCTCTCGCCAGGGGTATTCGACCTCGCTAGGGCCTTCGTACCAGTCGGCGAAGTCGAGGTAGGCGATCTCATAGACGCGATCACCCACCACTTCGCACATTTGGTTGGTCAGGCAGCGATTGAGGGCGACCTGCAGGGCCCGCAGACGTTCTTCGTCCGACAAGGAGTCGGGCAGGTCGAGGGCGTGGAGGATGCCTGGCCCATGCACGACGCTCATTCTTGTCTCCGCACGAAGTGGGTCAGCAGACGTTCCTGCTGGGAAACTACGATAGGCGCTACCTCGTGTACCGCCGGCCAACTTACCGCGGTAGGAGGTTTGACCAGGCCCGATCCCTCCACCCATACTGACGCGATTCCCCCCTGGAGGGAGGCAGATTGAATCTAGAGCATGTGTTTGCGGCGATTCTGCGCGCATTGGCCCGGGCTTCGGGGCTGAGCGAGAAGCAGCGAGCGAGCTTCGAGGAGATTCTCCCCGGACTCAATCCTCCAGGGCCCCTCCTGCTCTCGCTCACCAAGTCCGTGCCTGAGCAGCTCCTCGTGGACACCGCGGATGGCCAGCCTGGCGAGGAGCTAGATAGCGCTGCAGTCGGGGCTTGGCAGAAGCTGGATCTCGAAGGGCAGGCGGGGCTCAACCGGACCCTGAAGCTACTCCTCGTCGAGGACGACCCCGAGGAACTAGCCGAGTTGACTCAGGAACTCGTGGGTTCGATCCAGAGCATGTTCGCCTCCGACGCGAAACACCAGGAGCCAAGTGCACCACCGCAAGTAAGCCTGGCCGAGGTCTTCTCTGCCCTGAGCCTAGACGAGGCGTTGCAGGCTCGGGCACAAGAGGCAGCCCCAAGCCTGGCCGAAGAGCATGCCCAGGTCATTGGTAACTACCTCGAGGGGGAAGGAGGCCAGGAAGTTCTGGAGGCCCTGCGCAATCGCGCGGGTGAGCGGGAGTTGATTCGTAGCCTCAAACTGCTCCTGATCGAAGAGGGTGACGAGGCGGCGAGCGCTTTGAGCGAGTTCCTGGAGGGTTGCGGGTTCGCAGTTGAGCCAAACGCTTCCAGGGCTGCTGCCCAACCGCCAGGTGTCGAGGAGCCTCCCGAGCGTCTTGATCGGGTTTCCCCGGGCCCAGGCAGCAAGCGCAGCGTGGGTCCGCAGGGGAGCCGGGCTGCAGGAACAGGCGAAGTTGGGCGAAAGCGCGGCACCCGCAGTAGGAGGAGCCAGGAACAGCGTGGCTCAGGAGACAAGTCGCCTGGGAAGTGGATCGTGCTCGTTGGGATCGTTGTCGTCGTGGGCAGCGTACTGGCCCTTGCGCTAAGAGGCGGCTTCGGACCTCCGCAGGACGACCAGCGCTTGGTCTGCGCGGAGCGGCTACGAGCGCTGACCAGGGCCTGCGAGCAATACGCCCAGGACAAGCGCTTCTATCCCCACTGGCGCAGTCGTCGCGAGGTGGACGGAGAGGAAGAGGCCGCTCTGGCACTTGGACACCTTCTCGAGACGGGAGAAGTCGAGGATCCCAGCCTCTTCCTGTGCCCTGGTTCGACTGAGACGCCGGCGACAGGGAAGCAGTTGGGTGCCACGAACTTGTCCTACTACTACCAGCGCAAGCAACTGCACTTTAACTGCCGCACGACAGAGGTTCTCTTCGTGGAGCCGGTCCACCAGCACCGGACGCCTCAGGGGACCGAGTTGGGCGCACACGTGGCCCACGTTAGCGGCAAGGTCGTGTGGTATCCCGCGACCGCAACTTTGGCGTTGGAGGCCGCTCGCAAGCTCACCGCAGGGACCTCATGGAGGGGCCTGTCCGCCGAAGAACAGCGCGCTCTCGAGTCCGGCACGGAAACCTCTCAGCGCGCTGCCACCAAGACCCCCACCGATGACGACGCCTCCAATCAGGGCAGTGGACCCCGAGAGGGGTGGACCTATATGTACGAAACCACTGGAAGGTACAGGCGCTGGCACGAGGGGGTCATGAAGTTCGAAGGACAGGGGAGAGTTACCAAGAGCCGGTCCTACTGGAGGAACTACGAGGACTATGCCAAGCGTACCTATGGGTATCGGGTCGCAAATGCTAACAGCAGCCGAGTCGTCTACGTGCGGCTGGGCGACAAGGTCAACGGGCGCCGCTCGATTAGTGCGGGGAAGAGGTGGGCCGAACTGGCTGCAGACCCAACCTTGGAGCAGGCCGAGGTCGAAGCCGTCGGCAAGGTATGGAATTGCCGCGTGGTAGTGACCAACCAGAACGGCTACACCACGCGCGAATACCGGCCCGTGCAGAACGGCCGCTACATTTGGCCTCCCTACGTCCTGCGAGAGGTCAACTACCACTCCAGATTTGAAGAGAATCACAAGACTACACGCCTGGTTAGCCTCGACCTCAGGGAGCGCAAGGTGGGTCCGGTGCGGATGGAGCAGCCGGGAGGGAAGTCGGAGTAACCTTCGCCCCGGCTGCCTCATACGTGCCTGGTGGACCACGCCTCGTGAGGCCGTCGGCTTAGTCGTCGTCGGACTCACCCTCGGAGTCGGACTTCTCCTCGCCCTCGCCCTCGGGCGGGAGCTTGGCGAGCGCGGCCTCGGCGGCCTCGGCGAGGGCGGAGGTCTGCTTGGCGCGCTCGAGCGCTGCGCGAGCGCGGGGGTCCCCGATCTCGCCGAGGGCCACGACCGCCGCGCGCCGGAACTCGTCGTGCTGAGCGCGCCGCTGCTCGGCGTAGGGGATCGCCTTGTTGATCTGGGCCTCCTCGCGCACGGCCGCGATCAGGGTCGGGACGGCAGAGCGCGCCGCGGCCCCGAGCTTGCCGAGGGCCGCGCTGGCGTCGCGACGCTCCTCGACGATCGCGCGCCCGGACTTGGTCACCGTCGCCTTGAGCAAGTCGACGAGCTTGGGGCTCGTGTCGCCGAGGCGGACCAGCGAGAGCGCCGCGGCCCGACGAACCCGCTTCTCGTCGTCGGAGAGGAGCGGCTGGATCGCCTTGATCGCCTGCTTGGTCAGCTTCTCGTCGCCCTCGCTGACCAGGCCGAGCGCCTTGGCCGCCTCGCGGCGCAGGTCCTGGTCCTTGTGCGTCAGCGCGCTCAGGAGCGGGCGAGCCGCGGGCTTGCGGGCCAGGGCCCCGATCATGCCCAGGCCCTCAGCGGCCGACGCGCGCAAGAGCGGATCGCGCCCCTTGCTCAGGGTCGCGGTCAGGCCCTTGACCGCCGCCTTCGAGTAGACGCCCACCCGCCCCAGGGCGTTGGCCGCCGCGCAGCCCACGCTCACGTCGCGGTCCTTGAGCGCCTGCACCAGCGAGGGGACGGCCATCTCGGCCACGGGACCCATGCGGCCGAGCTTGGTCGCGGCCTCGCTCCGGCGCGCCTCGTGGCGCCCTCCCACGGCGCGGCGCATTAGCTGGCGGATCTCGGTCCGCTGCTCGGGGGTCGGCTCGGGCTTCTTGGGTCCCTTGTCCTTGGCCGAGGCCGGCCCGCTCAGGAGGAGCGCGGCGGCGAGGAGGGTCACGAGGCGGGGAAGGCTCATAGGGCTCCTTACTCAGCGGCACACGCTAGCGGGCCTGGGTCGCTGAACCCAAGTCGATTCTTGGCTCCCGAAATCGGGAGGACAGGCCGGGGCGAGTCGTGCAGGAAGCTCTAGGCTCATGCAGGCCTGTCCGAGCGCATTCCTTGTCGCCGCAGGCGACGAGGCCCGCGAAGCGGGCCACCGAAAATCGGGAGGACAGGCCGGGGCGAGTCGTGCCGGAACCTCAATACTCGTGCGGGCCTGTCCGAGCGCATTTCATGTCGCCGCAGGCGACGAGGCCCGCGAAGC
>CALDQK010000420.1 GCA_937911525.1 uncultured bacterium | reverse complement strand
CGAGACGAGCCGGCGGCCGACTCCTGGCAGGACGCCCCCGCCGGCGACTCCGGCTGGAGCGACGCCCCCAAGGACGCCAGCGGCGCCGCCGGCGACTCCTGGCGCGACGAGCCGGCTGCCGACTCCTGGCAGGACGCCCCCGCCCGCGACGAGGGCCCGAGCGGCTCCTGGGAGACCGAGCGCCCGCGGGCCTCGCGCGAGGACCAGGTCGTGTTCGAGGTCGACGAGGAGACCGACGCCGCGGACCAGACCGGCGAGGTCGGCGCCGCCAAGCTGCGCCAGCTCAGCTCGCAGGGGAGCGGGAGCGGCGTCGGCGTGGCCGCCGTCTCCGACGGCGAGCGCACCGCCGAGCTGGGCCGGGCCGTCGACCCCGACGACCCCGACTACGACCCCTTCGCGGCCCTCGACAACGAGAAGAAGGTCAAGAAGGAGGTCGACCCCGCGCGCGAGAAGACGCTCAAGGCGCTCTCGGCCCTGGGCTTCGTCGGGATCGTGCTGGCCGTGGTCGTGATGAAGATGATGAACCGCGAGGTCCCACCCGAGGACATCGCGGTCCCGACCCCGATCGTGGTCCGGGTCGGCCAGAGCAAGCTCTTCTCGGTCGGCTGGGCCCCGGGCGACCGCCCGCAGTCCGGCGGGGTGTGGAACCGCGTCGACGGCGTCCCCGAGCAGACCGACTACGTCAACGCCGGCAACAACGTGGCCGACATCGAGTGGCTCCTGCCGGGCCTCGAGGGGCGCTCGCTCTTCCTGATCAAGGGCCTCAGCGACGGGATGACGACGACCTTCAGCGTCTTCTTCCCGGTCAGCAACCGGCGCAAGACCTGGACGGTCGAGGTCACCGGCCTCGACCCCCACGCCGAGGCGCGCGACAAGCGCAAGGCCGACTTCGAGCGCAAGCCAGGGCGCGAGCTGCGCATGATCGCGGAGGAGGCCTTCCAGACGGCCGAGCGCTTCCGGGCCGACCGCGACCTGCCCCACAAGGAGGGCTACTCGCGCCTGGCGATGCTCAACTTCTCCAAGGCGCTCGACGCGGCCAACGCGCTGAGCCTCGTCGAGGGCAAGGCCGGCGGCGTCTCCAAGCGGACCCGCGCGCTCCAGAAGCGCTGCGAGGACATGGAGCAGAAGGCCCGCGACGAATACGAGGACCAGGTGCGCATCAACATGGAGCGCTACAAGAACATGGTCCGCGCCAACGAGCAGGTCGAAGACCGCGTGGCCCAGCTCAAGAAGACCCTGCGCACGATCAATCACAGCTGCGACGTGCGCTACCGTCGCCTGCACGTCATCCTCACCGAGTGGTATCGCCGCGTCCTCAAGGGCGTGGGGACCTGTGAGTTCGACGAGAACTGAGGCCCCGTGAGGTTGATCTATAGACGAGGCCGGGAAGAGGTCGCCTTTCCCATCGACGAGGGCGAGACCTACATCGGGCGCAAGGACTACTGCGAGATCTGCTTCCCCGACGGGAGCCTGAGCAAGCGCCACGCGCGCCTCGTCCGCCGCGGCGGACGGCTCTTCGCCTACGACGCCGGCAGCCGCAACGGCACGCGGGTCAACGGCGAGCGCGTCGACAGCGAGTTCGAGCTCTTCAACGGCGACGAGCTCGAGTGCGGCAAGATCCGCTTCCGCGTCGCCGGGATCCCCGAGGGCAGCGGCGCCGAGTTCGAGGTCCTCGAGGAGAGCGAAGCCCCGACCCGGACCCGCCACTCACGCCACAGCCGCAGCCGCGCGAGCCGGGGCAGCGGCGGCTCGATGCTCGTCACGGCGCGCCCCGTCGCCAGCACCGACGCCCGCCCCTCGATGCTCGACGTGCTGCCGGAGCTGCCCCCCTCCGTGGAGCAGGACGGCGCCCAGATCGGCGACGAGGTCGACGACGAGCCCCGCGCGACCTTCAAGCTCGTCGACGGCGGCCCCACCCAGGAGTGGGAGCTCAGCGACAAGACGATCACGATCGGCTCCAAGGACGAGAACGCGGTCGTGCTCGTGGGCGAGGGCGTCTCGCGCTACCACGCCGAGGTCGTGTTCGAAGACGGCGTGTGGCTGATCAAGGACCTCGGCGCCCGCAACGGGATCTTCGTGGCCGGCGAGAAGGTCGACCTCTACGAGCTCAAGGACGGGGACGAGGTCCAGATCGGCACCTGCCGGCTGCGCTTCAGCCTGGTCAAGCCCGACCCCCTCGCCGAGATCAAGGCGGTGATCGCCAAGGTCAAGGCGGACCCGGTCACGGCCTTCAAGACCGACTCGCGCGTGCGGATCGCCGCCGTCGCGGGCGCGGTCGGCGTGTTCCTGCTCCTGATCAGCCTGCTCGGCGGCGGCCGCGGCGGCTTCCTGCCCGGCGGACCCAAGTCCGAGATCTCCGACTGGCTGACCGAAGGCTGCACCGACCTGGCCGAGGGCCGCTACCTCGAGGCGCGCAACGTGTTCCTCAAGGCCTACGCGCGCCTGCGCCCCGTCGAGCAGAAGGTGCCCAAGCAGCTCGAGCGCGTGGCCGGCCTGTGGATGACCCTCGAGAAGGGCCCCAGCGCGTTCCGCTGGGAGAAGGCCGACATGCTGCTCAAGGCGACCACTCGCCTCAAGAACCTCCCGCCGGTGTTTCAGGACTGGCGCGCCAAGCAGTTCGACTTCGTCGAGAAGAACGGCAAGGCGCTGGGGGTGATCCAGGAGGCCGAGAAGATCGCCCGCGACGGCGACGACGCGGCCGCGCGGCCCGCCGTCGACCGCGCCATCGAGCTCTACGATCAGGCCACGGCCCGCGCCGGGCAGGTCGGCCGCGACACGCTCTTCGCCGCCCGCGCAGACAAGCTGATCCAGAGCGTGACCAACAGCGCGTTCCGGGTCCTGCTGCGCGAGGCGAACCGCGTCACCCGCCAGACGCCCGACTGGAACCGCGGCCTCAAGATGCTCAAGCGGGCCGCGGAGTTCGCCGACAGCCCCGACGACCGCTCCAAGATCCGCACCCAGGCCGACAAGTTCGAGCGCAACCGCCGCGACGAGGTCGCCTACATGCGCGGCGTCGCGATCGTGCGCGAGCGCGCCGTCGAGCGCTATCCGCAGGCGCGCGAGTTCTTCGAGGGCGTCCACCCCCGCTCGCGGGTCTACCCCGACGCGCGGGCCTACCTGGAGTGGATCGAGGCCGACATCGCGGTCCGCCGCGCCAAGGAGGCCTACGACCTGGGCCAGTCGCGCCTGGCCTTCCAGCTGCTGAGCGAGGCGCTCAACCACGACGTGCTGGGCGAGGACGCCATCGACTCGGTCAAGCGCCGCCACACCGCCTGGCGACGCGTGGTGCGCGGCTTCGAGCGAGCTCGCGAGCACAAGGCGGCCAACGAGCTGGCGGCGGCGCGCAAGGAGTTCGAGCTCGTGCTGCGCAACGAGAAGAACCCCGACAACCACTTCTACAAGGAGGCGCGCGCCGAGATCCGGGTGATCGACGAGATCGTCAAGAGCACCTACGAGCGGAAGGTCAAGCAGGTCAAGGAGGCCTTGCGCGACCAGGACTGGGGACTGGTCCACCTCTGGGCGGACAAGATCATCAACGACAAGAACAAGCAGCCCCGCGACGTGGCCATGATCCGGGCCGAGGTCGCCGAGGCGAACAAGAAGTTCCGACTGATCAAGCGCGCCGAGCGCGAGTTCCTGCACGACAACGTGGATGTGTTCGACAAGATGGCGATCACGCTCCGCACGCTGGCCAACTGGTTGCCGAAGGACCACCCGGACCGCGAGAAGGCCAAGAAGCTGCTCAAGAAGCTGCTTCCGCGGGTCCGCAACTGGAAGAAGATGATGAACGGCAACTAGGCTGCCCTTTCGCGCTTTCCTCGCCCAGCGAGAAGGAGCGACCCCTCGTCCCCCCGCTCCCCGCGCCGCATGAACACTGGACTCAGCCGTCCTGCTGCGCAGAATGGCGCGCGTGCAGCAGCTCACCGGCGAGATCGTCTCGATTCAAGGGCCCGTCGTCGAGGTGGCCTTCCCCGGCGCGCTGCCCGCGGCGGGCGAGGCGCTCGAGGTCCCGCGCCCCGACGAGCCGCTCTGGCTGGAGGTGGTGCTGCACTCGGGGGAGGACCGCGTGCGCGCGCTGGCCTTCAACGACACGCGCGGGGTCGCGCTCGGTCAGCAGGTCTGGGCCAGCGGCGCGCCCTTGCGCGTGCCCGTCGGTGAGCAGGTCCGCGGGCGAGTCCTCGACGTCCTCGGGCGCGCCCTCGACGAGGGCGCGCCCTTCACCGAGCCGCAGTGGCCCATCCTGCGCGCCTCGCCGACGCTCACGGAGCACGACCCGAGCCAGCAGGTGTTCGAGACGGGGCTCAAGGTGCTCGACCTCCTCTCCCCCCTCCCCCGCGGCGGGAACACCGGGCTCTTCGGCGGCGCCGGCGTCGGCAAGACCGTGCTGATGATGGAGCTGATGCAGAACACCGTGCACTTCCACCAGGGGGTCTCGGTGTTCGCGGGCGTGGGCGAGCGCTCGCGCGAGGCGCGCGAGCTGTGGCTCGAGATGCGCGACGCCGGCGTGCTCCAGAACGTGGTCCTGGTCTACGGGCAGATGGGCGAGACCTCGGGCGTCCGCTATCGGACCGCCCTCGGCGCCGTGACGATCGCCGAGTGGTTCCGCGACGAGGCCCGCCAGGACGTGCTCTTGTTCATCGACAACACCTTCCGCTTCGTGCAAGCCGGCAACGAGGTCAGCGGCATGTTCGGCCGCCCGCCCAGCCGGGTCGGCTATCAGCCCACCCTGGCCGCCGACGTGGCCCAGCTGCAGGAGCGGATCGCCTCGACCGCCGCCGGCGCGATCACGAGCGTCCAGGCGGTCTACGTCCCCGCCGACGACACGACGGACCCCGCGGTGGCCGAGGTGTTCAATCACCTCGACGCCTTCGTGGTCCTCTCGCGCGAGGCCGCGGCCGAGGGGCTCTACCCCGCCGTCGACCCGCTGCGGAGCACCTCGGGCCTGCTCGACCCCGCGGTGGTCGGGGAGCGCCACGCGCGCGTCGCCGCCGAGGCCCGCCGCGTCCTGGCCAAGTACGAGGAGCTGCGCGACGTGATCGCGCTGATGGGCACCGACGAGCTCGCGCCGGCCGACCGGGAGGCCGTGTTCCGGGCCCGCCGCCTGCGCCGCTTCCTCACCCAGCCCTTCCGGGTGACCGAGTCCTTCACCGGTCGAGCTGGCGCCTACGTGAGCATCGCCGAGACCCTGGACGGGACCGAGGCGATCCTCTCGGGCGCCCACGACGACCTGCCCGAGTCGGCCTTCTACATGGGGGGCTCGCTGGCGAGCCTCCTCGAGCGCGCGCAGGCGGACTCATGAGGCGGACCCTGACCCTCAGGCTGCAGACACCGGCTGGGGAAGAGCAGCAGGACTCGCTGATCGCCCTCCGCCTCGAGACCCCCGACGGGGCGCGCGGCGTCCTGCCGGGGCACGAGTCGGCCCTGGTCCTGCTCGCGCCGGGCGTCGGCCGCTATCGGGTCGAGGACGCGAGCGAGCCGCGCTACTTCGCGGCGGAGGCCGGTCTGGCTTGGATCGGCCCCGAGGAGGTCCGCCTCGTCTCGCGCTGGATCGCCCGGGCGCCGAGCCTGGCGGCGCTGGTGCGGCTGGTGGAGCGGCGGCGCGAGGTCCGGGGGCGCCTCGAGGAGAGCGCGCGCCGGCAGGTCGAGCGGCACGAGGTCGCGACCCGACGCGCGCTCGCCAAGCTGCAGCGCGAGGTGAGCTGGTGAGCGAACCCGACGCCTCGGCGGAGACGACCGGAGAGCCCGAGGCGCCCCTCCAGCCAGCCAGCGAGGCCCCCCGGGACGAGCCCCTCCTGGAGCGGGTCCGCGACCAGGAGCGCCGTCAGGCGCGCGCCGAGCGCACCTCGAGCCGAAGCCTCTGGCGCACGGTCGCTCACGTCGGCGCCCTGGGCTGGCTGATCGCGCTCCCCACGGTCGGCGGGGCCTACCTCGGGCACCGCCTCGACCGCCACCTGGGGAGCGGGATCACCTACGCGATGCTCTTCTTGACCTTGGGGCTCGGGTGCGGGGGATACCTGCTCTGGCGGACCTTCGAGCAGGTCGAGGAGCGCGAGCTGGAGCGGAAGGACCCATGAGCGGACCGCGACTCCTGGCCCTGGCGGCGGCGCTCCCCTGCGGGATCATCGCGGCAGCGCTGCACCTCGCGCTCCTCGAGCGACAGCTCCGGCGCGCGATGCCGAGCGACGAGCGCGAGGCGCCCTCGGGCCGCGCGCTCCTGGCCGGGACGCCGCTGCGCCTGCTCCTGAGCGCGAGCTTGATCGTGGCGCCCGCCGCTTGGGCCGGGGGAGCGGGCGCGCTCCTCGCCCTGGCCGCCTTCGCGCTCACGGAGCAGCTCCTGCGCCGCCGCTTCCTGCAAGGTGGGCTCGACGCATGACCCCTCGCACGATCGAGGTCTTCGGGCTCCTGATCCCCGAGACCGTCCCCTGGACGCTGGCCGTGACGCTGGTCCTCGGGCTCGCCGCGGCCTTCGCCTCCCGCCGCCTCGAGACCGAGGGGCTCAGCCTGTGGCAGACCGCCCTCGAGCTCTACTGCGGCTGGATCCGAGACACGGTCCAGGAGGTCGTGGACGAGGACCCGAGCCCCTACGTGCCCCTGATCGGGACGCTGATGCTCTTCATCGGGGTCAGCAACCTGCTCTCGGTCATCCCCTTCGCGCGCCCACCCACCGCCAACCTCTCGACGACCGTCGCGCTCGCGCTGGTGGTGTTCGTGGCGGTGCCGGTCTACGGGGTCCGCCGCCAAGGGCTGCGCGCCTATCTCAAGAGCTACATGCAGCCCAACCCGGTCCTGCTCCCGCTCAACATCCTGGGCGAGGTCACCCGCACCGTCGCGCTGGCCGTGCGCCTGTTCGGCAACGTCATGAGCGGCCAGATGATCGGCGCGATCCTGCTCCTGGTGGCCGGACTGCTCTTCCCCGTCCCGCTCCTGCTCCTGGGGCTGCTGACTGGCCTGATCCAGGCCTACATCTTCGGGATCCTGGCCGCGGTCTACATCGCGGCCGCCCTCCAGAACGAATCCCCCGCCGACCCTCCCGCAGAGGTCCCCTCGTGAACGAACAGACGCTCATCTCCCTGGCCTCGATCGTCGCCGCCGGCCTGACCATGGCCATTGGCTCCATCGCCCCCGCCCTCGGTCAGGCCCGCGGCCTGGCTGCGGCCCTCGACGCGATCGCGCGCCAGCCCGAGTCGGCCCCCGTGATCACCCGGACCCTCTTCGTGGGCATGGCCATGGTCGAGTCGACCGCGATCTACTGCCTGGTCGTGGCCCTGATCCTGCTCTTCGCCAACCCCTTCCGAGGCTGAGCGTGGACCTCGACCCCAAGCTGATCGCCTTCGAGCTGGTCAACTTCGTCGTGCTGATGCTCGTGCTGCGCCGCTTCCTCTTTCGGCCGGTCCGAGAGACCCTCGAGCGCCGCCGCCGCGAGCTCGAGGCGCGCACGACCGAGCTGGTCGAGC
>CALDQK010000419.1 GCA_937911525.1 uncultured bacterium | reverse complement strand
GGCCTTGAGCGGCGCGGCTCCGCCCCTACGTGTCGGGGGCTGCGAGGCCTGTCGATCCTCTGGCTACGCCGGGCGCTTCGCCGCGACCGAGATCCTCGAGATCACCCCCGATCTCGCCACCACGATCAGCGAAGGGCGCGTCGGACAGCGGGACCTTCAGGACGTCCTCCCCGAGAGCTTCCGCTCCCTCGCCTCGGTCGTCGCCTCGCAGGTCTCCTCCGGGACGACCACGGCTCGAGAGGCTACCCGGGTGCTCGGGCGGGGTTTTTGGACCGAGACCGCCAAGGTGCTCAACCGGCCCCTGCCCGACCTGGGCAGCGTCCTGGCCGAAGGCAGGAGCTCAGGGGCCAAGGCAGCCGTGCTCGTCACGGGCTGCGTCGACGACTGGGACGAGGCGGCCAAGCAGGCCTTCAGCGACGCCTGGCTGACCCCGCTCTTCGCCGACACCCCCGAGGCCGCCGGAGCGCTGCTGAAGGAGCACGAGGAGGTCGAGGTGATCTTGTTGGGCCTGAAGCCGGGGCTCAGCGACGAAGAACAGCTGGCCTTCGCAGACGCCTATCGGGCGACCTGCGCCTGGGCGCGCCTCCCCGCCATCGTTTGGTATCCCGCCGATCAGCCCACCCTGCCGGACGTCTTTCGCCAGGCAGGTCTGCTGACCCGCTTCATTCCGTCCAACCAGGACGCCCAGCGCGTGGTGACCGTCGTCAGCGAAGGGATCCGCTCCGGCGACACCCTCTGGGGGCGAGACGCAGCGGACTGAGCGCCCGTCTGCCGCCTACCCCCGATCTCGAGGTCCCAGGTCCCGTCGTCCCACCAGCTCGCCGCCAGGACGAGCTCGACCTCCGACTCGTCGCCTGGCCGCTCGATGGGCAGGCCGAGCTGGCGCGCGAAGGCCTCGTCGTAGGACTTGAACAGGCGGAGCAGCGCCGGCGACGCGCAGGTCTGCGCGTAGACCTCGAAGGGGACCAGCCGCTCCGCCTCGGAGATCGCGAGGACTTGTCGCCCCAGCACGCGCTCCCCCGCGCGGGCGAACACGACCACCTTGTTGACGTCGAGCATGATCGCGAGGGCGGAGTGCGCCATGTCGCCGCCCAGGCCAAAGCAGGAGCCGACGTGCGTGCCCAGGCGCAGGACCTCGAGCGGGTCGCGCTCCAGGCGAAGCACGACCTCCTCGCCGTCCAGCCGCGCGCGCTGGGTCAGGCCCTCCCGCCAGAGCCGGCGCTTGACCCGGGGGTGCGCGCGCAGCCACTCACGGTTGGCCGGGTGCCGCTCGAGGTAGTCGCTCTCCCCCGCGAGGTAGGCGCGGATCACGCGTCGCAGCGCGCGGCGGTTCTCGCTCGCGAAGTGCTGCATCAGCAGCGCGTGGCGGACCGGCTCGGGAGGCTCGCCGTCGAGGTCGTAGGGCTCCGCGAGCAGATCGAGCGCGCGGCGGCGGATCAGGCTCAGGCGCAGCTCGGGCAGGCGGAGCAGGATCCGTCGTCGCTCGCGCGCCAGCTGCGAGTCCGAGAGCGCGCGCCGTCCTTCGGCGTGGGCGCGGAGCCGGCGGCGGATCAGCGGCTGGACGCCCTCCAGACGCAGGCCGTCGATCAGCTCCACTAGCCCGACGGCGTCCAGCGCCGCGAGCGCCTCCTCGCAGAGCGGGTCGGGCTCGCCGAGGCGGAGCGCGGCCCGGCGCTGGGGTTCGGGCAGGATTCCCAGCAGCTTGGCGCAGCGCAGCAGCGGGGTGGGCGCGAAGCCGAGCGCGGTTTCGACCAGCTGCGGGCGGCTCTCGCAGAGGGACTCCAGGCCGTGTCGCACGAGGCGGGCGTCGTCGCGCCGTTCGCAGGCGCGCTCGAAGGCGCGGCAGCTCGAGCGGGCGCCGCTGCGGAAGGGCGCCAGCCGCAGGCCCGCGCCGAGGAGCACCGCCAGCGGCAGGTCGATCTCGCGGCAGCTCGAATAGGGAGGCCGGCAGAGCGGCGGGAGGACCTCGGGGAGCGCGGCGAGCGCCGCGCGCAGCTTGGGCGCTTCGTCCAGGAGCCAGATCGTGGTGCGGACGCACTCGGCGGCCTTGACCTGATACGAGCGCGGAACGCGCTGGAACATCGCGAGCAGCGCGGGGGCCGCTTCGCGCGCGATCGCCCACTTGCTCTCGGCCAGCAGGGGCGACTCCTCGA
>CALDQK010000418.1 GCA_937911525.1 uncultured bacterium | reverse complement strand
GACGCCGACCCCGACGCCGAGCTACGCCCCGCCCGGCGCGGCCGCCCTCGCCGAGCTGGCGCGGGTTCGCCTCGCGGTCGCGCGCGCGGACCCGCAGCAGGTCGTGGACGACCCGCCGCAGCTGGAGGGGCGGAGCGGCGGCAGCCCCGCCGCGCGGGAGCTGCGCTTCCTCTACGCCTGGAGCCTGTGCGAGACGGGCCGCTGGCTGGCCGGGGTCTCGGCGGCCGAGCCCCTCCTCGCTCGCGAAGACCGCTGGGGGGTGCTGGCTCGCGTCCTCCCCGACCCCCCCGAGCGCGAGGCTCTGCAGCGGGCGCGCGAGCTGGAGCCCTTCTGCCCCTACGCGCTGACCCGCGCGGCGGCCGTCACGCCGGTCCAGGTCAAGCGCCGCGCCCTCGACGAGGAGATCGAGCGCGCCCTGGCCGGCCCCGCGGCCGAGTTCGCGCCCCTGTGGCTGGTCCGCGCCGAGCGCGAGGCCCTGCGCGCCCAGTACGAGGAGTCGCGGCGCTGCCTGGAGCGGGGGATCGCGATCGCGGGGCGGCCCGAGCCCACCGGGTCGGCGGAGGTCCGCGCCCTGCTCGCGCTGCCCCAGGCCGACTACGCGGGGGCGCTCGTGGACTTCGAGCGCGCGGCCGAGCGCCGGCCCGGTCGCGCGCACGTCCTGTGGGGCCTGACCCTCGAGCTGGCCAAACGGCCCGTGGAGGCTCGTCGCGCCTGGCGCGCGGGGGCGGAGCGGCGGCCCGCGGCCTACGTGGACTTCGCGCGCCACCAGCCCGCGCCGGCTGCGGCTGCTCCGCTACGCGGGCCGCACGGCGCGCAGCCGGCTCGAGCCGGAGCTGCAGGCCACCGTCGCGGGTCTGGTGGCCAAGCTGCCGCCCGCCCACCGCGAGCGCGCGACGCGCGTCCTGACGCGGGTCGCGCTCGGCTGGGCCTACTGGACGGTCTCGGCCGACATGGACGCGCTGCGGCTGGCGCTCTCGCGCGACCCGCGCTGGTGGGAGCTGGACCTGCTCGTGCAGCTCGCGCAGCTCCGCCACAACGCGGCGGTCGCGGTCCTGCGCCAGCTGAAGGAGCTGGGGGCCCTGCGGCCGGTCCACGAGCTGGACGTCGAGCTCCTCGCCTGGGCGGTTGGCGAGAAGGTCGGCCTGCAGGCCCTCGCGGCGCTGGCGCGCAGCGAGGACCGGCGCGTCGCTCAGGCCGCCTCGACGTGCCTGGCGGTCGCGCGGGGCGAGCGACCTGCGCAGGAGACCCTGACTCGGCAGGCGCTCGAGCCCGACGCTCACCCGGTCCTGCTCGCGCTCGCGGCGTCGAGCGCAGAGGTCGTTCGCGCCCGCGCGGCCTTGACGGAGCGCTGGGGGTGCTTGAACCCCTTCGTGCCCGTGTTCTGCCTCGACGCGGCGGTGGACCTGATCAACTCGAGGGGCGCGGCCGCTGTGCGTGACTTCGAGCTCTTGCGCGAGAACCTCTACCAGCTCGAGCAGAGCATGGTCGCGCTATCCAACCCCCAGCTGTGGACGTCGGCGATCCGCCTCGCCGCGCGCCTGCCGCGCGAGGACCCCTGGCGGCGCAGCCTCCGCTCTTGGCAGTGGGAGCTGGAGCACCTGCTGCGCGAGCACCCCGCGCGCGTGGCCTTCGCGCGCTCCCACGTCAACGCCGCGACCGGGATCCAGCGCCTCGTGCACGGCGAGACCGAGGCCCGAGTGCGCGACGCCTGGGAGGGGGCGGCCCTCGCTCACTGGGAGCTCGAGGCCTTCAGGAGCCGCTTCGGGCACCCCTACGCCGAGGATCGGTGAGCGGGCCCGGCGAGCTGATCGCCCGCCTGCGCGCGGGCGAGCCCGTCCGCCAGGCCGAGCTGGAGCGCGTCGCCGCGGCCTGCGCTCAGGAGCAGCGGCGCGGGCTCCTGGCCGAGCTGGAGCGCGAGGGGGCCGGCCCGCTGACGCCGCTCCGTCACGCGCTCCAGCGCGCGGAGGCGGCCTCCGCGGAGACCTTGACCCCCGACTCGGAGACGGTCCTCCCGGCGGGCGGCGGCGGCCTGGCCCAGGGAGAGACGGCCGACCTGGCGCGCGACGCCGCGCGCACTCGGGCCGCGGCGAGCCACCCCCGGCTCTCGCCCTCGGGGGAGCTCGAGGAGCGGATCGGCCCCTATCGGGTCGAGCGGGTGCTCGGGCAGGGGGGCATGGGGCGGGTCCTCCAGGTCAGCGACGAGCAGGGGCGGCGCTTCGCGCTCAAGACCCTCCGCCCGGGGCAGGCCGCCAGCGCCGCTCGGCTGCGGGCGCGCTTCGCCCGCGAGGCGGAGCTG
>CALDQK010000417.1 GCA_937911525.1 uncultured bacterium | reverse complement strand
AAGAGCTCCGCCACGCGCCTACTCTGGCAGCTGAGCGCCGCTCGCGCCGGCCCAAAGGAAGCTCCCTGCTTGGGCTCTGCCTAGGAGCCGCGCAGCTCGGCGGGGCGGTCGGTGCAGAGCCAGTCGAGGCCCATGGCGCGGTAGCCCTGGACCTCGCCCGGATCGTTGCAGTTCCAGGCGCACACCTCGACCCCGCCCGCGTGGCAGGCGGCGACGAGGTCCGCGTCCAGGAAGCTGATCCCGAGCGAGAGCACGTCGCCGCCGGCGGCGCGCACGATCCCGACCGGATCGACGGGGCGGCCGACCATGAGGCAGCAGGCGCGCAGGGCGGGCTCCAGCTCCTTGACCCGCTGGACGACCCGGTGGTCGAAGGCCTTCACGAAGCACTCGCCGACCTGGTCCGCGCCGCGGATCACGTCCACGACGGCCTCCTCGATCGCGAGGGCCTTGATCTCGACGAAGAGCTCGCAGCGGCCGCGGACCCGCTCGAGCACCTCGCTCAGGGTCGGGATCCGCTCGCCGCCGCCCGCGTCGAGCTGCTGCAGCTCGGCCAGGGTCTTGGCGACCACGGGTCCCTCGCCGTCGGTGGTCCGCTCGAGGGTGAAGTCGTGGATCACGACCACCTCGCCCGAGGCGGCGAGATGGACGTCGATCTCGATCGCGTCGACCCCGGCCGCGAGCGCGTGCTCGATCCCGGCCAACGTGTTCTCGGGCGCCTCGTGGCGCGCGCCCCGGTGCCCGACGAACTTCACTGCTTGATCGCCTTGGCCACGGCCTCGGCGAACTCCATGGTGCTCGCCTCGCCGCCCAGATCGCGGGTGCGGACCTCGCGCGCGCCGAGCACGCGCTCGAGCGAGCTGCGCAGGCGGCTGGCCGCGTCGTCCTCGCCCAGGTGCTCGAGCAGGAGCGCCGCCGAGAGGAGCATCGCGGTCGGGTTGGCCCAGCCCTTGCCGGCGATGTCCGGCGCGGTGCCGTGGATCGGCTCGAACACGGCCTGATCGGCGCCGATGTTGGCGCCGGGCGAGACGCCCAGGCCGCCGACCAGGCCGGCGGTCAGGTCGCTCAGGATGTCGCCGTAGAGGTTGTTCATGACCAGCACGCCGAACTGACGCGGCCAGCGCACGAGCTGCATCGCGCAGTTGTCGACGATCATCTCCTCGTAATCGACGCCGGGGAACTCCTCGCGGACCTTGCGCACGCACTCCAGGAAGAGCCCGTCGCTGATCTTCATGATGTTGGCCTTGTGGACCGCCGTGACCTTGCCGATCCCCCGCTTCTGCGCGTGCTCGAAGGCGAAGCGCGCGATCCGGGTCGAGCCCTTGCGGGTGATGATCTTGAGGCTCTCGGCGACGTCCTCGGTCACCATGTGCTCGATCCCCGAGTAGAGGCCCTCGGTGTTCTCGCGCACGATCGCGAGGTCGACCCCGTCGAAGGGCGTCTCGATCCCCGGGATGTTCTTGACCGGCCGCAGGCAGGCGTAGAGGTCGAGCTTGCGCCGGATCGTGACGTTCACCGAGCGGTGCCCGCTCCCGATCGGGGTCCCGACGGGGCCCTTGAGCGCGACGCCCGTGCGGCGGATCGAGTCGAACACGGCCTCGGGCAGGACCTCGCCGCCGGCCGCGAGCGAGACCTCGCCGACCTCGACGCGGTCCCAGTCGAAGTCCACGCCCGTCGCCTCCAGCACGTGGAGAGTGGCCGCGGTGATCTCGGTGCCGATGCCGTCTCCGGGGATCAGGGTCACGTGGTGGGCCATGGGGTCGTCTCCTGCTGAGGTTGAGGGGCGCATTCAAGCACGGGTCGGGTCGGGTGACGAGAAAGGGCGTGAGCGCCTTTTCTTGCGCCGAACCTGCTCCCTCGTGCCCGGGCCCGGAGAGGGCAGGACCCGCAACCGGGGACACGGGGACCGGGACCGGAACCGGAACCGGAGTGGGCTTCGCTTCCTGGCGCAGACTCCAGCAGACCCACACGCAGACGAGCCCGAGCTCGCGCCCGGGCTCGTCCAAACACCCCAGCGAGCGCCGAGCGCTAGTTGGCTTCGAGTCGATACGCGGCGCGGGCGCCGTCGTAGCCGTAGACGCGCAGGTAGATCCGCTCGTCGGCGCTGGCCGTGTAGCGGATCTCCTCGCGGTCGTCGGTGCCCTGGCTGTCGTCGAGGCGGGTGCCGTTGGCGTCGACCAGGCGCATGTCGAGGTCGCCCTCGCTGTGGCTGAAGTCGATCCGCAGCGTGATCGTCTCGCCGGCCGCGACGTCGATCGCGAACCAGTCGTCGTTGCCCGCGATCCTGAGCGCGTCGATCGCGCCGCGGTTGATCACGCTCGCCGCGTCGCGGGTGTCGTTGGCCTCGAGCGCGTCGTCGGCGGGGGCCGGGGGCGGCGTGGTGCCGCCCTCGACGGTCAGCTCGACCTCGCCGCTGTTCGTGGCGCCGCTGTAGCCGTAGACGCGGAAGGAGTAGCGGCCGGCCGCGGCCGCGACCACGCTGACCTCCTCGGCGTCGCTGGTGCTCGTCGAGGTGGCCAGGTTGGCGCCGTTCGAGTCGACGGCGGCGAGGTCCAGGTCCCCGTCGCTGTGGCGGAAGCGGAGCGTGAAGGTCGCCCGCTCACCCGCGGCCAGGTCCACCGCGAACCAGTCCTCGTCGCGGACCTCGATCGCGTGCAGCCCCGGGGTCAGCAGCGCCGCGCTGGCGCGCTCGTCGTTCTCCTCGAAGGCGTCGTCCCCCGGCGTCGGCGCGGGCGGGTTGGTCGGGTTGGTCGGGTTGGCCGCCTCGACCTCGACCTCGAGCCGGTAGCTGGCCCGCGCCCCGGCGTAGCCGTAGACGTGGATCGCGTAGCTCCCGGCGCTGAGGCCGCTCTGCTCGACGACCTCCTGGTCGCCGGTGCCGGCCGAGCTGCCCGCGCCTACGACCTCGAGGTCGAGGTCGCCCTGGTCGTTGCTGAAGGCGATCGCGACGCGCAGGCGAGCCCCCGCGGGGACCTCGACCGTGAACCAGTCGTCGTCGTTGCACTCGAGGCCCTCGTGGGTCCCGGGCTGGAGCGCGACGGCGCTGGCGCGGTCGTCGTTCTCCTCGTGGGCGTCGTCGCCGCCGGCCGGCGCGGGCGTGCCGCCCACGTCGAGTGCCAGCTCGCTGATCCCGATCAGGCGGTCGCTGCCGTCGTAGCCGTAGGCCAGCACCAGCTGCTTGCCAGCCGGGAGGTCGTAGCTGGCGGCGAGCTCGTCGCCGCTCTCGACCACGCCCAGCTCGGCCGCCTCACCGCGGGCCGCCGTGATGAAGCGCCAGCCCTCGTCGACGTTAGCCAGGGCGTAGCGGACCTTGACGATCCCCGCGGCGTCCGCGCGGAACACGCGCAGCGAGACCGGGTTGTCGACCGCGACCGCCTGGCTCCAGGTGGTCGTCTGCTCGGGGTCGATCCGCTGGGTCTGGCGCACGACGTTGCCGTCGCTCTGCACGACCTCGAGCTCCAGCTTGCGGGGCCCGTGGGCGTGGTCGGTCTGGAGGATCTGCTTGAGCTTGCCGAAGAGCAAGTTGGGGTTCTCGCCCCGGTCCTCGCCGTCGGGGTTGAAGGTCGGCAGCCAGGCGAAGTCGGGGTGGTCGTCGACCGAGTCGCCCGTCCACTCGCCCGAGATCGGGTGCCCGTCCGCGTCGGTGGTGAGCGTGTAGGTGTAGTCCATGTCGAGCTCGTTGACGCCGATGATCGACTCGCTCACGCCGTCGTGGGCGTAGTGGACCGTCGTCTCGACCTCATACTTGGCGCCGCCCTCGGGCGTGTCCTCGACCTTGGTCAGGTGCGTCCGGTAGTAGTAGGCCGGGAAGTTCCAGACCTCCTCGTTGGCCGAGGTGTCGAACACCAGCGCGCTGCGCTTGTTCTTGATCTGGGTCACGAGCAGCTTGTGGAACACGTCCGGCGCCACGTCGGCGTAGGCGTCCTCCCAGTTGCGCTTGGCCCAGTCGCGCACGTTCTCGAGCGAGGCGCGGAAGTTCTCCGCCACCAGGTTCGGCTTGACCGCGTCGTCGATCGGGCTCGAGAAGATGTCCTCGTACCAGGCGATGTAGTCGTCGATGGCCGGCTCTTCGTTCCCGCCCAGCTCGTCGAGGAGCTCGGCGCCCCGCTCGACCTTGGCCTTCAGCTCTTCGCTGGGCTTGTTGTAGCGGGTGCCGGTGAAGTCGGAGCGGACGCCCCAGTAGCTCTCGGTCAGGAGGCCCTTGAGGTCGCCGACCTCGAAGCGGATCCCCTCGGCCGTGATCGGGGCCACGGGCTCACGCTCCATGCAGGCCGCCGCCGCCCAGCCGTTGCAGTGGCCCCACCAGCCGTAGCCGACCCCCTCGTCGTCGAAGCGCCGCTTGCGCTCGCCGTGGACGTGGTGGTGGAAGTCGCGCGCGTCGTCGCCCTGCAGCTCGAGCAGCGCGGACCCGGGGTTGGTCCCCTCGCGGCGCTCGATGAAGAGGTCGTACTTGCGCAGCGGCGAGAGCTCGGTCTCGCTGCGGGTCGTGATCGGCGCGAAGGTCTCGCTCTGCGCGTCGTATTCGAAGTTGTCCGGCAAGCCGTCGTAGCCCTGGGCCAGCTTGCCGGCCTGGAAGGACCACCACGAGCCCGACCAGGGGACGTTCTCGACGACGGCTTCGTCCTCGCCCTCGCTGATCACGACCTCGTCGAGGGCGATGTCCTGGGCCGGGCTGACGCCGGCGAAGAGCAAGGCGAGTAAGCCTGCGCTCAAGAAGTGACTGCGTTGCATGTGTGCTCCGATCCCTGGGAGTCTTGGGTCTCGTGTTCCGAGTGTTCTGAGTGAGCGCTACTTGCCCTTGACCCGGTAGCTGCGCCGGTGGGGGCCGACGCTCTCGACCGGCCAGCGCATGTCGCCGGGGGCCCAGCGCTGGCGGACGCTCCCGCCGCCGGGCAGCTCGTAGCGGAGCGCGATCGACTCGGCGCCCGCGCCCACCAGCTCGCCGGGGCGAGGGAAGCGCCCGCGGGCGCCCTCCGCTTCCGGCTCGAGGTGAGGCAGACCCGCGCCGACGCGCAGGTTCCCCTCGACCCCGTTGGGGGGCAGGTCGAAGGGGACGATCGAACCGCGCGCCTGAACCGGGCCCTTGCCCGGCTCGTAGGCCACGGTCGTGTACTTGCCCTTGCCGCCGCGGACCTCGTAGAGGTCCGC
>CALDQK010000416.1 GCA_937911525.1 uncultured bacterium | reverse complement strand
CCCGGTCCGAAGCGCTTGTAGCGCGGGCCCGCCGAGTCGTGGCTGTGGCGGTCATCAGCGGTGGTCACGTAGCGGCCCGCGAAGGCCCGCATCGTGTCGCCGGTGACCGGGGCGTTCTCGAGCAGGTCGGCCATGTCGTGGGCCAGGCGAATCGGCCCCTCCTTGGGCACGAAGGTGCCCTTGGGCAGCACGACCACCCCCTGCTCGGTCATGAAGGGGAAGCGCTCGCGGTCGGCCTCGGGGTCCTCGCCGATCACCGCGCCCGGCTCGATCCGGCAGTTCTTGTCGCAGAGCACGTGGCGCAGGAAGGCCTCGGCGCCGACGTCGCAGCCCGAGAGGAACACCGACTCCTCCACGTGGCTGCCGGCGTGCACGAAGCAGTCGTAGCCGAGCAGGACCTTGTGCAGCTCGGCGCTCGACACGATCGAGCCCTCGCACACCAGGGTGTCGACGATCTCGGCCTTGCCCTCGAGCCCGTGGCGGACGAAGCGGGCCGGCGGGTAGTGGCGCTGGGCGCCGCGGATCCGCCACTCGCGGTTGTAGACGTTGAGCGCCGGCAGGCGGCTGCGCAGGTCCATGCTGGCCTGGAAGTAGCTGTCGATGGTCCCGACGTCGCGCCAGTAGGGGATGGCGTCGGCGGGCTCGCCCTTGATCTCGTTGCGGCCGAAGTCGTAGGCCATGACCTTGGCCCCGGCGTTGACGAGGTTGGGCACGATGTCCTTGCCGAAGTCGAAGCTCGTGCCCTCCGCCTTGACCACCCAGCGCAGCTGATCCATCAGGACCGGCGTCTTGAACACGTAGTTGCCCATGCTGACGAGGCAGGTGTCGGGGTCCCCCGGGATCGGGGTCGGGTCGGCCGGCTTCTCCTGGAAGCCCGTGATCTGCCAGTTCTCGTCGACCTGGATCACGCCGAAGCGGCTGGCCTCGCTCTTGTGCACCGGAAAGGCGGCCACCGTGAGCGCTGCGTCGTGCTCGTCGTGGAAGTCCTCCATTTGGGCCACGTCGAACTTGTAGATGTGGTCGCCGCCGAACACGGCCACGTTGGGCTGCTTGGCCTCGGCGATCACGTTCATGTTCTGGTAGACCGCGTCCGCGGTGCCTCGATACCAGAACTCGCCCTTGCGCATCTGCGCGGGCGCGACCTCGAGGAAGAGCCCTGTCGAGGTCGACCAGTTCCGCGTCAGGTGGCGGATCAGGCTGTGAGCCATGTACTGGGTCAGCACGTGGAGCCGCCGGTAGCCCGAGTTGAGGAAGTTACTCAGGACGAAGTCGATGATCCGGTAGCGCCCACCGAAGGGCACTGCAGGCTTGGCGCGGTGGGTGGTCAAGGGGCCCAATCGTGAGCCCTTCCCTCCCGCGAGGATCAGCACCGGCGTCTGCTTCACGTTCCTCCCCCCCTTGCTTGGGGGCTCATTGTAGGCGTCGAGCCGGGGTGCTCAGAGCCACCCCGGCCCTCTTTCTCAGAGATTGAAAGAGACCTGCGGCCTACTCGGCGTCGGCCTTGGCCTCGACCTCTTCGCTCTCGGCCGCGGCGGCCTCGTCGCTGGCCTCGGCCTCCTCCTCGGGCTCGGGCAGCTCGCCGCGCATCCGGCGCTCTCCCTGGGCCCAGTGGAGCAGCAGGCCCCGGAAGTGGCCGAAGAAGGCGTTCTGCTCGTGGCGAGGGAACACGTCCTCGACGGCCTGGCGGAGGATCCGCTCCATCTCGTCGCCCTCGACGAGCTCGAGCATCGCGGTGTCCATGCCCTCGAGCTCGTTCGCGCGGAAGGCCTCGAAGGCCTCCCGCTCGAAGTGCGCGTCGGTCATCTTCTCGTATTCCGTCAGCTTCTCGTCGTAGCTGCGCTCCGAGTCGCCGATCGCGAAGTAGTCGTTGGGGTTGAGCGCCATCTTGAAGTCGCGCTCGCTGACCACGCAGTAGAGCGACCAGGCCAGGATCGCCTTCATCGCCCAGGGGTAGTAGTAGTGCAGGCTGTTGACCGCCACGTCCGGGCAGGCGTTGGCGAAGTCGATCGGGTAGACCACGCCGTCCTTGTGGATCGTCTCGCAGGAGTTGAAGTCCCAGCGGAAGAAGGCGTTGATCAGCTTGGTGATGATCCGCGCCTGGCGCCCCTCGGCCTCGTTGAGGAAGCCGTGCTCGACCGCGTAGCGGGCGTGCTGCGGCTTCTCGGGGCGGAACTTGAGCGAGATCACCTGCGGGCCGATGGCCAGCGAGCGGGTGAACACGTCGTAGTCGTTGATGCCCTGCTGGAGGTGCATCACCGTCGCGCCCGAGGCGTCGTAGGCCCGCAGCAGCTTGTCGCGGTCGGTGACCCGGGTCACGTCGCGCCAGCCGCCCCCGTCGAAGGGCTTCATGAAGAGCGGGTAGCCGATCCCCTCGGCGATCTTGGGCAGGTCGAAGAAGTTGTGATAACGCTCCGCCGTGCGGCGGTACTTCTCCTCGTAGCTCTTGGGCCCCTGCTTGGGCGGGATCAGCCAGGTGATCGGCACGTTCAGCCCGAGGCGGATCGCCGCGCAGTAGGCCGAGTGCTTCTCCATCGCCTGGAAGGTGAAGGGGTTGTTGAGCAGGTAGCAGCTGTTGATCAGCGCCGCCTTCTTCAGCCACTCGCGCGGGGTGAAGTGCCAGTAAGCGAGCCGGTCAATGACCAGGTCGTACTTGCACTCGTCCCGGAGGGCGAAGGGATCGATCCGAACGCGTCGGATCTCGATCTCGTAGGTCCTCCCCTGGTAGGTGATGGTCGGGCCCATCCGGTTCCAGAGGGCCTCGATGGTGTCCGGCCAGTCGAGCTCGTCGCCGACCAGGAGTCCAATCGTCTTCTTGATAGCCATGTTCCCCTCGCTCAGTCGATCTCGGCCAGGTACTTGGGCAGCATCTCTCGCCACGTCGGCCAGTCGTGGCAGTAGCCCTCACCCCAGGGGTCGACCCGGTTGGGCACGCCCTTGCTGCCCAGGATCTTCGCCATCGTCCAGTCCTGCTTGGGGTCCTCCCAGCGGCCGCCGCCGTGCGCCATGAGCACGAAGCGCTGCCGGAGCAGGCGCAGCTGCTCGCTGCTGGGGTCCAAGCGGGGCAGATACTGCAGGGGCGAGCTGAAGTAGAAGTCGAGGTTGCCGCGTCGCATGGGCTCCCCGTCGCGGTCGCGGATGAAGCGCTCCACGTCGTAGGTGCCGCTCATGCAGATCGCCTGCTTGAACACGTCGGGGTGGCGGCAGATCGAGGCCATCGCGTTGAAGGCGCCGATGCTCGCGCCCGCGACCACGATCTCGATGTCCTCGCTGTTGCAGTCCTTGCGGATCGCGGGGACGACCTCGTTGTAGATGTAGCCGTCGAAGCGGTTCTGCAGCCACGAGCAGTAGCGCGCCGAGTATTCGTCGTCGCTCCAGGTGCGCGGCACGAAGCTGTCGATGGAGTAGACCTTGATCTTCCCGGCCTTCAGCAAGGGCGAGAGGACCTTGATCATGAGCATCCGCTCGATCTCCTCGGCGTCGCCCCCCGCGGTGGGGAACAAGAGCACGGGGGTCCCGACCATCCCCCAGCGGGCGAGGGTCGTCTCGCGCTCGACGCGCGGGGAGTTCCAGCGAGTGACGGACTTCATGTGGGCTCCTACTCGTAGACCTTCCACAGCGGGCCCGGGAACAGCCAGGAGATGCCCTCGCGCAGACGATCGCGCCAGTTCTCCCAGTTGTGCCCGTCGCGGGCCTCGACGAAGCGGACGGTGCAACCTTGTGCGGTCAAGAGCGGCACCAGCGAGCGGTTCTCGTAGATCAGCGACTCGTAGACGCCGCAGCTGACGAAGATCCGATCGGCCGGTTGGCCAGGGTTGTCGCGGAAGGCGTTCATGAACTCGACGACCGGGTCGAAGGCCGGGCCGCGCTCGTGCGTGCCGATGTCGGTGAAGGCGAAGCTGCCGGACTGGAGCAGCAGCTTGCCGAAGGCGCCCGGCTTGAGCCAGGCGGTGCTGAGGCTGGCCACGCCGCCGAAGCTCGCGCCCATCAGGCAGCGGCTCAGCGGGCGCTCCTCGAGCGAGTAGCGCTCCTCGAGCTCGGGCAGGACCTCGCCCACCACGTGGGCCGCGTGGGCCGGGTCGGCGGCGTATTCGCGCAGCCGGTCGTAGGGGTCGAGCAGCGCGACCACGAGAGGCGGGATCTCGAGCCGGTGGATCAGGTTGTCGAGGACCGTCTTGAGGGCCGAGTAGCGCAGGTAGTCGCTGCCGTCGTGGCACACGAGCAGCGGATAGCGCTTGGAGGCCCGATAGCGCGCGGGCAGATAGACCCGGATCGCGCGCTTGCCGCCCATGGCCGTGCTGTCGATGTCGAAGCTCTCCAGCCGCCCCTCGCGCGAGGCCCGGTCGGGCAGGGTCCACTCGGGGCGGTCGTAGCCCTCGGTCGTCGCGACCGAGTTGGCCCCGAAGGGGTCGCGCGCGATCAGCGGGTTGAGCGGATCGCGGATCAGGATCGCCCGGTCGCCGTAGTCGACGAGCAGCTTGTATTCGACGCGGCTGTTCTTGCGCAGCTCGACGCTCAACCACCACAGGTCGGTGCCCTCGACCCGGTGGAACTCCTGGCTGGTCGTGAGCCCGAAGATCCAGTGCTGCCAGCGGACCGAGCGCGCCTCGCCCCAGTAGGCGAAGGTCGCCCAGCTCCCCTCGACGAGGGGGAAGGGTTCGTGCTCGTTGACGAAGGTCTCGATCTGGTCGGGAGTCGGCGTGCCGTCCGCGAGGAGGGCCGCCAGAGCCGGGTGCATCCTCACGGCGCCACCATCCCAACCACCTGCCCGCGCTCATTGAGCCGGCGGGTCCGCCCGAAGGCCTTCCACTGCTCACCGTCCCAGGTGATCCCGCAGCCCTCGTCGAGGGCGACGCAGGTCGCCGGCGCGAAGCGGCGCGCGAAGATCGAGACGCGCTGCCGGTCGTCCAGGCGCAGGCGCGTCGAGGCGTGCGGCAGGGCCACGATCTTGGGCACCAGCCCCAGCCCGTCGTCGTAGAGCTCGGCGTTGCCCTGGCCGTAGGGCGGGCTGTCGTGGAAGAGCACGATCCGCTCGCTGAGCGCCATCGCCCCCGCCGACCAGGCGATCACCGGACGCGGCCCGATCAGGGCGTGCAGTCCGAAGAGCCGCAGGCGGTCGGTGATCACGCCCACGTCCCCGCCTGCGATCAGGATCGCCGCGCAGCCGCGGACCTCCTCGCGGACCTGGGCGCGAGTGTCGACCACGGCCGGGCGGCCGTGAGGGTCCCACACGTCTTCGAAGGCGGTGTGGACCGAGCGGATCTGCTCGAGGTAGTGGCTGTCGAGTTCGGAGAGCGCGCGCAGCGCGTGGTGCCGCTCGGCCAGCAGGAGTTCCATCCGCGGGACCCGCATCTGGTGCAGCTCCCAGACGGCCTCCACGGCCGGGTCGAGCCGGCGCCGGTAGAGGCGCTGGATCGTGCGCAGGCGGTCGTTGCGATCGCGCATCGCCTGACCCAGCTCGGGCTCCTTGCGGAAAACCTCCTCCCAGCGGGCGTAGAGGCGCAGGTTGAGCGTGGGCCGATCGCCGACGAGGCGCTCGACCTCGTCCTCCTGCTCCTGCTCGCGCTCCTCCCAGCCGGCGGTGATCAGGGCCAGCGGGCCATCGACCCCCATCCCCTCGAGGAGATCGCTCACCATCGGGCGGTTGTGTTGCGGTCCCAGCAGCGTGATCGAGGCCATCGCTCAACCGCCCGCGAAGAGCTGCACGTCGGTGCCGAAGCGATCGGCGAGCTCGAGGCAGCTGTCCAGGTGAGGGTGGCGAACGATCGCGTAGCCGTCCGAGACCAGGGTCTGCTTCCAGTCGCGCCGGTGCGCGCCCACGGGCAGGAGGTCGAGGGTCACCACGTGCTGACCGTAGCGGGCCAGGTAGCGGTCGAGGCCAGCGATCTGGCGGATCCGGCCCTCGCCCTGGGCCCGCTTGAAGATGATCGCGACGTTGTAGCGACGCTGGACCGGCTCGCTCAGGCGGCCGTAGCAGACGGCCTCGGCCCAGCCGCGGTAGAGGTCGCAGTCGTTGCTGTAGTTCATCTGGTCGATCAGGCGCGCCCCGCCGACGCGGGCCCCGATCTCTCCGAACACGACCTCGCCGTCGTCCTTGAGGAACCACTCCATGTGGGTGAAGCCCGAGTGGTAGTCGAGCGCCTTCAGCACGTCGAAGCCCATCTGGCGCCCGTCGGCCAGCTCGTCCTGGTCGGGGTTGCGCAAGGCCACGACCTGGGGGCTGATCCACTGCACGGTCCGCATCACGAGCGGGCGCGGGCGATACCAGGCGATGTTGTAGAAGAGCGGCCGGCCGCCGCCGCACACCGTGTCGAAGGTGAACTCGCGCCCCTCGATGAACTCCTCGACGCTCACGACCGGCACGTGCTGGACGAGCGTGATCACCTGCTCGAGGCGCTGGCGGTCGTCGACTCGGTAGGTGTCGGCCGAGCCCGCGCCGGCGATGGGCTTCACGATCAGCGGGTAGCCGATCTTCTCGGCCGCTGCGCGCATCTCGTCGGCGCTCTCGGCGCGCGCGTGGCGCGGGGTGCGGATCCCGGCCGCGTCGAGCCGGCGCTTCATCTCCTCCTTGTCCCGGAAGGCCACCGCCTGGTGCGGGCGCATCCCGGGGCAGCCCAGCTTCTCGCGCAGGCGCGCGGCCAGCATCACGAGAGGCTCCCAGAGGGTCTCGACCCGGTCGAAGCCGGCGCCGACCTTCTTGATCTCGCTCAGGACCTCCTGGTAGGTGCGCTCCTCGTCCATGATCGAGGTGACCCGCAGGTAGTTGCTGAGCGCGCGGCGGCACTTCTCGGGGAGCGCCTCCTTGGGGTGCTGGCCCACGCCGACCACCGTCGCGCCGACCTCGGCCAGACCCTGGCTGAAGTGCGGCATCTCGGCCGGGAAGTTGGGTGCCAGGAACAGGACTCTCATCCGAGCTCCACCCGCACGGTCTCCAGGATCCGCTCCAAGGCGCGGATCACGGTGCCCGTGTCCTCGTGACGGACGATGGCGTAGCCCTCGCCCTCGTAGCTACTCGAGCGAGGCTGGCCGCGACGCGGAAGCTTGGCCTCCACGACCACGTCCCCGACCGCCGCTTGGGCCTTCTCTAGCCCGCGGACGGCCGCCACCCGCTCTCCCTTGCCCTGCCCGCGCAGATAGACGGCGCCGGCGGCGTACTTCCGATCCGGGCACTCGAAGCCGCCGCCGGCCGCCAGCCGCGCCCAGGCGCGGTAGAGGTCAGCGTCGTAGGCGTAGCTCATGAGCGTCACGAACTGCGCCCCGGGCGGCCGCGCGCCGACCTCCGAGATCACGGCCTGGCCGTCGGCCCGCTCGAACCACTCCATGTGGCTCAGCCCGTCGCGCAGCCCCAGCGCTGGGATCGCGCGCGCCGCCGCCTGGCGGATCGAGGCATACTTGGCCACGTCGCGCGGGAGCAGCACGCACCACTGGACCCAGTCGTTGCGCAGCACCTCGAGCGGCGAGGGGAAGTAGCGCGAGACGCTGCCCCACACCAGCTCGCCGCCGACCACGACCGAGTCGAAGCTGTGCTCGTTGCCGGTCACGAACTCCTCGAGCAGAGTCGGACGCCCCGGCCCGGGCGGAAAGTGCGTGAGGGCCTCCTCGAGCTGCTTGGCGCCGTCGAGGCGGAAGGTCCCCTTGGCGCCGGCGCCGGCGGGCGGCTTCATGACGAGCGGGAAGCCGACCTGCTGGGCGAAGGCGCGGGCCTCGGCCGCCCCGTGCACGAGCTTGTGTCGGGCGCAGGGGACGCCGGCCGCCTGGAGCGCGTCCTTCATGCGGGCCTTGTCGCGGAAGTTCAGCGCCGCCTCGGCGCTCAAGCCGGGCAAGCCCAGCTCCTCGCGGGCGATGGCCAGCGGCACCTGCAGCTGCTCCAGCACACCCATCACGCGCTCGACGGGGCCCATCTGCTGCTCGAGACCGCGCACGCCACGCACGATCGAGGCCGGGTCGAGGGGGTCGCGGACCTGCCAGTGGCCCGCCAGGTTGCGCGCCACGTCGTCGGCCTCC
>CALDQK010000415.1 GCA_937911525.1 uncultured bacterium | reverse complement strand
GTCCTGCCCGCCCATGGTCTACGCCTCGCCTGTGAGTTGCCGCTCTCGCACCGCCGCTCCGAGTTCAGAAGGGCCAGGCCAAGCTACCACTTGCCCGACGCGCGATCGCGTGGGGCCGCTCGGACTCGGAGGTCTGCGGACCTGGCCTTCGAGGCCAGCGCATTGTGACCGACGAGCAAGGAGGCCGGCGCGAGCGAGACCGCCACGGCAATGAGCGGAGCCTAGTAGCCGGTCTTCGTGGTCACCACGCAGCGCGGAAGGGCTTGTTGGATCCGCCGCACCGCCGCCTTCTTGAAGGGCGGACCCCCCATGCAGTGCAGGCTGACTCTCCGCAGCCCAGGTAGCTGAGCTATCGCCTCAGCGTCCTCGGACTCGACTCCGTAGGTCGTAAGGTGAAGTTCGCAGAGGTCGGGGAGCTGCACGAGCTTGCGCAGATCGTCAGGCGTGGCGTTGCGGTCCCTCCGAGAGCTCTCGAAGCAAACACTGAGGGAACGAAGCTTCGACCAGTGGGCCAACTCGGCAAAGCACCCTCTGCCGACGCAGCCGTAGCCCAGCTGCAGGCCCTCGATCCCAAGCGAACGAAGGCAGCGAATCGCCTTCCCGCTCGCGCTAAGCCGCCGGAGTTCGAGAGAGCGCAGGCTGAGCAGGGTCGCTAAGGGCTCGAACTCGACCTTGGTCATCATCCGTCCGTAGGCGGAGATCCTGAGCGCCTGCAGGGACGTCAGGCCGGAGAGCAGCTCGAGCGTAGGGTTCTTTACGCTCTTGAGCGAGAGGCTCAAGCTCGTGAGCGAGGTGAGCTGAGTGAGCGGACGGAGCACCTCGGTATCGAGGCACGGAGAGCGAGAGTCACTGAGATGTAGATCCCGCAGGCTCTTGAAGCTCGGCAGGGTCGCGACTCCCTCGCGCTGAATCCCCGCGGCACGCAGGACCGATAGGTGAGCCAGGGAGGCCGCGAGCTGCCCCCAGCCAGACCCGAGATCCCCGTAGAGGTCGAGAGATTGGAGTTGGCGCAGTTCGGCGAGGGACTCCGCGGCGTCCTCTTTGTCGACCCCCAAGGACAGGGTGCGGAGATTGCCGAGTCCCCGCAGGTGCTCCAGGGCCCGTCGCTTGTAGACCCCGGGCAGGTGCAAGACCTCTAGGCTGCCGAGACCCTCCAGGGCAATCAGACCCGGATTCGTGATCCCCTCGCAACCACCGAGATCGAGGCCTTGCAGTTCGGGGAGCGTCGGAAGCTGACGGAGCCCCTTCCCGCTGATCTTCTTGCAGTCCCTCAGGCTCAGGAAGCGTAGCTCCCCCAACCCGCTCAAGTGGGCCAGCGCCGCACCCTTGGTCTCCACGGCCTCCAGGCAGAGGCGGGTCAAGCCGCCTAGGCGGGCGAGCCCTGCGAACTCGGCGTCGCCGAGCTGCGAGTTGTGCCGCAGGTTGAGATGGACCAGATAGGGCAGCTTGGCGAGCTCTTGCAGGCCAGTCCGCCCAAACTTCTTGCGACCGCTGAGGTTCAACGCCTCCAGCGAGCGCAGCTCGCCGACGGCCTCGAGGCAAGCGTCGTCGACGGCGGAGGCGGACTCGAGCGAAAGGTACCTTAGACCCTCGAGGGTCGACAGCGAGCGGAGCTGCTCCGGATCGACCTTCCCGGAAGCCAGAGACACTCCAGGGGCCTGGTTGGCGACGAGCTCGCTGAGGACGTCGTCCGTGACTCTGACTGGCCGAGGACGCACGTACCAAAAGCGCGCAGGGCTGACCGACACTTCGCCGGGAGTGGTCCCGACGAGCTCGGAGCGACCGTCGGGCGCTTCTGAGTAGACCTCCAGCGAGCTCTCCGAGCGCACCATCGCGGCCGGCGTGAGCTGGGCGTCCAGCAGAGCAGGAGGTGGCACATCCCCCACGCGTCGATGCGCCGCGATCAACCTGGACAGCAGCTGCTGGTCGGCTGGACTCGCGCCCCACGCCCGCTGGAGCCGCTGGATCTCGGCGTCGCTCATGGCTCGATCGCCTCCAAGACAGCCTTCAGGTCGACGGGTTTAGCCTCCCAGAGGAGCCAATCGCCCACGGTTGTGGAAACGCACGCCGCGACCTGAGGAGGTGATAGGTAGGGGGCAGCACCCGCGAGCCATCTCGCGTCGGTGTCGAGTGACAAGCGCGAAGAGTCTGCTGCTACGCGGTGAACGATGGAGTAGAGATTCTGCGCCGTCGTGACCGCGGCGTCCTCGAGCAGGAGCGGAAACTCCGGCTCTACTTCGTGGGAACCGGGGTCGCGCAGCAGCGCTTCGAGCGCCGCATGCACGTCGTGAAGGTGCCGCGCGTGCGCGCCTTCCGCGGGAATGCTCTCCAGCAGCGCCACTCCAGCCTTGATCACCGCGACGCGTCCAAGTGCCGCCACGACCTCGAAGAGGGAACCCAACCGGTCGTAGCCAGCGGGTCCGGCTGGAGGTGGGGGTAGCCTGCTGGCCCCCAATGAACGCGAAGCCAGGCCGGCAAGCTCGTGCCCTAGCCAGGCCGCGGTGTCCAGGTTGCCTGGGTCGAGTTCGCCGGTCCTCACCCGCTCGCGCAGCACCTGGAGGCGCTCCTCTGGCGCCAGGTCCCCAACGCTCCTGCTGCGGGACCTGTGGGCGAAGTCAGACACTCAGGCGCCTAGGCGCGACCCAGCACCCGCTGCAGGCCGCGGATCAGGCCGCCGACGGTCGCGCCCTCGGGCTGCTCGAGGGGGCCGCGGCTGCGGATCCACTGGACCGCCTCGCGGAGGGTGACCTCGGGGTTGCGGGCCCGGAAGCCGAGCTCGCGGCGGGCCTTGCTGGCGTCGAGGTACCAGAAGTGGCCGCCCATTTCGTAGCTGACGCCCTCGTCGCCCTCGAGCCCGCCGACGGCCTCGAGGCCGGAGATCACCCGGGACGCGGTGCGGTTGAGCTTCTTGCTCGCGACGAAGGCCGGGGCCTTGACGCCGCTGACCTTGCTCAGCAGCACGAAGAAGGCCTCGAGCGTCATGTTGGGGCCGCCCATCAGATAGCGTTCGCCGGGCCGCCCGTCGGTGAGGGCCTTGGCGCAGGCCTGGGCGCAGTCGCGCACGTCCACGAAGTTGATCCCGCCCGGGGGCAGAGCGGCCAGCTCGCGGTTGAGGAAGCGGACCAGCACGTCGGAGGACGAGAGGCGCTCGTCCTCGGGGCCGAGCAAGAGGCTGGGGTTGAGCACCACCACGGGCACGTCGCCGCGGGCGTGGGCCTCGAGGGCGACCTTCTCCGAGAAGATCTTGGCCAGGTAGTAGGGCCAGCGGCGCACGGTGCGGGTCGCGTAGGGATCGCGCTCGTCGTGGATCCGCTCCTCCTCGCTGACCGCGCTCGTGCCGGAGCTGCTCATGTGGAGCACGCGCCCGACGCCGGCCTTGGCCGCGGCGCGGAGCACGTTGCGCGTCCCGTCCACGTGGACCTGGTAGGTCTGGCTGGGCTCGCCCTGGTGGTTCACGCTGCCAGCGAGGTGGAACACGGCCTCGACGCCCTCGCAGGCCTCGGCGAGGCTCTGGGGGTCGAGCACGTCGCCCTTGACCGAGCGGGCGCCGAGGCGCTCGAGGGAGAAGCTCTCGCTGCGGACGAGGGCTTGGACCTCGTGCTCGGCGGCGAGGAGCTCTCGCACCAGCCAGCGTCCGAGGAAGCCGGTGGCGCCAGTGACCAGGACCTTCACGTCGAGTGACCCCTCGCGGCTAGAAGCGGTTCTGGGAGATCGTGTGCCAGAGGAACCAGACCGCGAAGGCCTGGGCGATGGCGAGGATCAGCCCTAGCAGGAGGGGCAGGAGCACGCCCGCGTCCTTGGCGCCCGCGTCGCGGGCCGCGCTGCAGGCGGCGTGCTGGAGCCAGTAGGACCAGGCCGCGAAGGCGATCGGCGGGGCGACCAGGGCCGCCACGCCCGCGATGGGCGGGATCGAGGCGCCCACGCTCAGGCCGAGGCCGACGTAGATCGCGCCCAGGACCAGGTAGGCCACCACGCCCAGGATCTGGAGCCGGCGCCCGCGCTTGTCCTCGCCCATGGCGCGCAGGTTCTCGCCCGCGAGCAGCGAGGAGAGCCAGAACTGGCCGGCCGAGAGCATGATCGCCCAGCTGGGATAGAGCTCGACGTGGCGCGCGGCGTGGCCGACGCGGCGGAGCTTGATCCGCTGCAGGGTCTCGCTGACCTGCAGGCGCTCCTCGGGGTCGAGGCCGGCCCGGCGCGCGGGCGGCAGGCCGCCCGCGCCCTCGCTGACCTTGGTCCGCGTGATGACCTCGAAGTGGTTGCAGCTCGCGCAGCGGGTGGAGTCACCTACGCGGAGGCCCTTGAGCTCGATCTGAGCCCCGCACTTCTGGCACTTGATCTGAGGAACGAGGGTGGCGCTCATAGGCCGCCTACTCTACCTCAGAGCGTCGTCGACGCCTCGTCGGCGGGCGTGGATTCTGGGGCCGGAGCGGGCGACTCGCTCGCCCCTCCGCCCGGCAGCTCGGGCGCGAAGAAGCGCAGGGGCCGCGGGTCCACGCCGGCCTCGAGCAGCAGGCTGGCGGCCTGGTTGGCGTGGTGGCGCAGGATCGGGTGCCCGCGCCCGAAGGTCACCAGCCGCCCGCGGTGGCCGTCGAGGGCCACGTAGCGGGCCCAGGTCACGTCCTCGCGGCTCAGCCACAGCGCGAGCTGGGTCGACTCCTCGCAGATCACCTGCTGCCCGCACACCTGCACCAGCAGCTTGTCGGGCGCCGAGTCGAGGGGCAGCGAGCGGAGCTGGTAGCGGCGGCCGGCCTCGGGCGCCTTGACCTCGAAGGAGGCGCAGGCCACGGGGACCTCGAGCACCACCTCGTCGCGCCCGGCGGGCAGGGTCAGCACGGGGGCCCGCAGCAGGGCCAGGTCCTGGGCCGGCGGCCACTGGCCGTAGCGGCGCTCCTGCTCGGGGCGAACCCAGCGGCCGCCCTCGCGCTCGGGGAAGTCGGCCGTCAGCCAGGGCGGCAGGTCCGGGGCCGGAGCCGGCTCGAGGGGCGGGACCAGCCAAGGCTCCTCGCTGGGGCTGGTCGCGGCGACGCCGTAGGTCCCAGGCGGAAAGGCGACCGCGAGGGTGCCCTCGGCGCCGGGCAGGCGCCGCGCGCGCAGCTCGAGGTAGCCGCGGCCGACGCGGCGCCGGAAGGTCGCCTCGACCGTGAGGGGCGCCCCGCCGTCGAAGCGGTAGACGTCGGGGTGGCTGGAGATCACCTGGTCGGCGAGGTCCCGCGCCCCGACGCGGTAGAGCGTCTCGAGCTGCGGCACGAGGCGCTCGACCGAGACCTCGGGCGCCATGGCCGAGATCGCCTGGCCGCGCTGCGCGCTGAGCTCGACCAGCTTGGACTGGCGGTCGGCGTAGCGGGCCAGGGCCCGCTCGACCTGGGCGTCCCCGAGGGCCAGCTTGGGCGGCGTGGCGGAGACGGGCGCGACCGTGGTCGAGGGCACGTAGGAGTAGCGATAGCGATCCCAGCGCTCGGAGCGGTGTGTCTGGCAGCCGGCGCAGAGGAGGAGGAGGCCGGCGAGGAGGGGTAGCTGGGTGCGCATGGTGCTCCAGATTGGCGTCGTCAAGGGCGGCGAGCAAGGACTCGACGAAGCCGAGAGGCCAAAATGCAGTCCCGTCCGGGCGCTGTCCTCTCGTGCATCAGAAGAGTCGGCATGCTCTGTCGCTCACTCTTCATGGCCCTTCTCTGGTCGGAGCCACGCTCGCCGAGTGAGCGCGCTGCCGACTCTGGGCCCAAAGATGGGGGTCTGGGGGGCGCAGCCCCCCAGGAATACGTTCCTACGGGATCCCAGCCACCTAGCGGACGCAGGGGGTCAGGCCAGGGGGCTGGGACACTCCGTAAGAGTGACGACGAGCACATGGTTACGCGGCGACGTCGAAGATGGAAGGGGTCGGTCACTAACCAGCGGCGAACACGGGGGTTGGCCCGCCAAACCCGCCCCGGCGAGGGCGCCGCTCGACCCACCCTCGGGAGCCAGCCGCTATCGTTGCTGCATGCAAATCGACCAGAGTGAGATCGAGGTCAACCTCAGCGAGGGCGACCTGCGCTCGATCCAGATGATTCAGCTGGCCCTGGTGCTGGGCGTGTTCCTGTTCATGGGCGTGGTCGTGGTCCTGACCCGCACCCCGACCGCGGTCCCGACCCCGACCGACCCGCAGCTCTTCAAGATCCTCTCGGGGGTCAACGCGCTGCTGCTCCTGCAGGGCTACCCGGTGGCCTTCTTCCTGTTCGGCCTGCTGACCAAGCCCGAGAAGCTGGAGCCCCTGCCCGCCGAGCCCCAGGAGGCCGTGGGCAAAGCCCTGGGCGTCCTCCGCAGCGCCGTGATCGTGCGCGCCGCGCTGCTCGAGGGGCCCGCGCTCTTCGGGCTGGTCGTGATCTTCCTCGCCCACGGCCAGGGAGCGCTCGAGCCCAACGGCTGGATCTGGGCCAACGCGCTGGCGCCCCTGCTCTTCCTGGCGGCGACCGGAGTCACCTTCCTGACGCGCAAGCGCCTGGTCGAGCTGGTCGAGGATCGGCTCAGCAAGGTCCCCGCTTGAGCGGGAGGAGCCTGGCGGCGCTCCTGGTCTGCGGGGTCCTCCTCGCGCCGGCCGGCGCCCAGGAGCGGCCGCGCGCCGAGCCCAAGCGCTACGACCTCCGCGCGCGCTATCTGCCGCGGGTGGGTGACGAGGTGGTCGTGCACGAGGTCCAGCGCCAGCGCCGTCGCTTCCGGATCGAGCGCGAGGGCGAGGTGCTCGAGAACCACAAGGGCAGCATGACCCTCGAGACGCGCTACGAGCAGCGCGTCGAGAAGGTCGAGCAGGGCGTCGTGACCGGTGAGCTGCGCCGCTACCGGCTCGTCAAGCAAGTCCAAGCGGAGGAGCCCCGCGAGGAGCGCTTCGCCGAGCCGGTCGAGGTCCGCCTCGTCCTGCGCGAGAGGCGCTGGGCCTACGCTCGCGTGGGGGCCGCGGACGAGGTGCTCCCGCCCCTGCTCAAGGCCAAGCTCGCCGACGAGTGCGCCGGAGAGGTCGAGCCAGGCGGGGCCGAGGCCAAGCTGCAGGGCCTCTTCCCCAAGCAGCCGCAGGCCCTCGGCCAGCGCTGGAAGGTCGCCCCCGCGACCCTGGCCGAGGTGCTCGGCTTCGAGCACGTCGACCCCAAGACCTCGACCGCCGGGGGCGAGCTGCGCGCAGTGGCCGGCGAAGGCGACGCGCTCAGCTTCACCGTGCAGCTGCGCTTCAACCTGGAGCTGCGCCGGGTGCTGGGCGAGCGGGTCGAGACCCCGGCGCGTTTGGCGGGAGAGGCCACCCTGCAGTTCTTCCCGCGCGCGCCGAGCCGCAGCATGAAGGTCCAGGCTGCGCTCAGCTATGCGGGCGCCATGCCCGGGCGGAGCGCGCCCCCCGGGACGCGGCTGCGGCTGCGCCTGGACGTCGAGAGCTCGGAGGAGCGCCGCCCGGTCGAGGGGCGAAGCGCGGGTCCCCGAGCGCCGAAGTCCGAGTGACGGCGCCCCAAGGACTCGCCCGGACACCTCGAACCCGTAGCTGCGCGGCTAGCTCACTCCTCGCTGCCGAGCAGGTGCAGGGGCGCCAGCGCGCCCTCCTCCTGTACGCGCTGCAGGACCGAGAGCACCTCCAGCCCCCGCAGACGGAGCTCGCCGGCCTCGGCCAGGGTCACCCAGCGGGCCTCCAGCGCGTGCTCGTTGCCCGGCACCGCCAGCGGCGTCGGGTCGCCCGCGGGCTCGCCGACGAAGGTCACCCGCAGGCGCGCGGCGGGACCTGGCACCGGGGTGTAGTGGACCGAGAGCACCCCCGTCAGCCGCACCGAGACCCCGGTCTCCTCGAAGGCCTCGCGGCGCGCGCCCTCGTGCAGGCTCTCGCCCGGCTCGACGCGACCCGCCGGGAGATACCAGCGTTGACCGTGCTTGCGCTCATGGGTGAGCAGGAAGCGGTCTTCGTGCCGGACGACCACCAGGGCGAAGGTCCAGGTCGGGATCGGCTCGCGGCTCACTTGGGGTCTTCCCGGGCCAGGTAGACGACCCCCATGCCGCCGCGCCCGAGCTCACGCTCGACGCGATAGGGACCGATCCGCTCGGGCAGGGCTGCCACGCAGTGAGTCTGACCCCGCGAGCGCGCCCCGCGCAAGCTGAGGGGCACTGCGCAAGCAGAGGGGCACTGAGCAAGCAGAGGGGCACTGCGCAAGCAGAGGGGCACTGCGCAAGCTGAGGGGCACTGCGCAAGCAGAGGGGCACTGCGCAAGAAGAGGGGCACTGCGCAAGCTCAAGACCCCGCGCGAGCTCAGAACACGCGGCTCTCGCGCGGCCGCGGCGCGTCGGGCGGCAGGCGGCGGTGCTGAGGGGCGGGGGTGGTGATCCCCGGCAGGGGCACGGGACCCCAGCGGTAGCCGAGGGTCTGGCGCTCGACGAGCACGTAGCCCTCGCGGGGGGTGCGCGTCTCGACGCTGACCAGCTCCGCGTCGGGGCGGGACTGGATCAGGACGTCCACGCTCTGGCCGGCCCGGACGCGGACCTCGAACCCGTAGCGGTGAGCGCCCGCTCGGACCAGGGCGTGATAGACACCGGGCGCGAGCTGCTGAGGCTCGGGCGGCGAGCCCGACGCACGGGCGACCGGCTGGCGGGCGCGGTCGAGGAGGGTCACCTCGACGTAGAGGGTCTCGAGGGCGTCGTTGCGCCGGAGGAGCTTCAGCGTCCCCGCTGCGCGCGGCGCGGGCGCGACGCTCTCGGGCGCAGGCTGCAGCTCCTGCGCGCTCACGCGCTGGGGCGCGGCTGGATCGGCGCCTTTTTGGGGCGCGGCGCAGCCACCGAGCAGGGTCACGAGAGCGAGGGCGGGAGCGGCGAAGCGCGACAGCAAGGGAACCTCCTTCAGCGGATCCAGAGGCAAGGCATGTGCCAGCTCTCAAACCCCTAGATCGGGTCGGAGCCTGTGACAGCGGTGTCACGGAGCGAGACTCCAGTGGCGCAAGTTGTGACGCTGGCGGGCGATTGAGCTCCTCCTGACCGCAGAGTTGACGAACCTGGCCCGAGCGCTACTATCTTGCCCAGGTAAGGCGGTGTAGCTCAGTCGGTTAGAGCACAGGCTTCATAAGCCTGGTGTCCCCAGTTCGAGTCTGGGCACCGCTATCAGGTCGAGATTGGGTCGAAACGACCCTGGCGACCCGCGAGACGAGCAACGAGACGACCCCACGGTGATCCGTGGGGTCGTTTTCTTTTCTGCCTTCGCCTACGGCGTTACCAGGCCCGGACCGCATTGGAACGCTCCTCACCCGACGAGGATCTACGCACAACGACTTAGGTCGGTTCGCGCGCTGCTCATGTCCCCTGTAGAAGGAAGGGAGCAGGACCATGATTGGACGTTTGGTGCGCTGGATTCACACTCCGCGCTTGGTCGCGGCGGAGCTCTGCTCCGACCGCGTTCGGGAGCTGAACAGCAGCGAGCTGGTCCGCTCGAGCAGCCAACAGGCCGCGGCTGAGGGCTTCGAGCTGCTCGGCTACGCGCAGGCTCGCTCGCGGGCCTCCAGCTACGCCGCCGCGGTGTGGTGGCACGCTGGGTCCCGCACGGAGCTGATCCTGACGGAGCGCTTCTACATGCTGCGCACCTGCTTCACCCACGGCTATCGCGTGGTGACCTTCAGCCACTCGCGTCCGCTCAGCAGCACGAACGCGGTCATGCTCGTGCGGGGCGGCGAGGGCAATGGCCTGGCCGCCGACCTCCGGGCCCACCTCGCCAGCGCAGCCCAGATCGTGGGAGGCCGGCGCGAGGAGGTCTCGAGCCTGGCGGAGAGCATGGCCCTCTGCCAGCGCTACTACAGCGAGGTCCCGCTCTGGGTGCTGACGCTGCGGGAGTCCTGGTACGCGAGCTTCCTGGTCGGATCGACCCTGGTGGTGACGGCCGGCCTCATCGCCGACGTCTGCCGCGCGGTAGGCGGCGGGGAGTGGTGGGCCAACAAGATCGGCTCGCTCCACATCCTCTGCGGCCTCGTGCTCTACCTCTACCTCGACCGCAGGACCGCCCGCATGGTCTTGGCGGGAATGGCCCACGCAGACCTGGGCGAGGAGAGCGCCTACGAGACGCGGGTCAGCCTCTCGCACGCAGCCTGACTACTGCTGCCAGCGGTGCGGCCGCTCGCGCAGGCGGTTGAAGCCGAGCCGGTCGCAGAAGGCCTGATAGACGCCGCAGGGGGCGCCCTGCCACTCGAGGTCCGCTGCGCTCTGCGCGAGGGGGACGTCGGTGCGCAGGGTGGCCAGGCGCTTGTAGAGCGTCGCCGCCTCGTCGTGCTCGCGCAGGCTGGCGGCCAGGCCCTTGGCGCCGCGCACCTTGACCTCCCACTCCTCGTGGTCGCGCGGGATCGCCTCCAGGCTCCCGTAGTGGGTCAGGAGCACGCCGCTCGACTTGGCGCCCCACTTGGGGACGCCCGGGATCCCGTCGGCGGTGTCGCCGACCAGGGCCAGGTAGTCGGGGATCGCGCTGGGCGGGACGCCCCACTTCTCCACCACGCCGGCGTGGTCGTAGACCGTCTCGCGGCGGCGGTCGAGGAGCACGACGCGGTCCTCGATCACGCACTGAGCCAGGTCCTTGTCGGGGGTGCAGAGCACGACCTGCTCGAAGTGCTCGCCGTAGCGAGCGGCGCCCGCGGCCAGGGCGTCGTCCGCCTCGAACTCCTCCATGGGCCAGAGCACGAGGCCGAGGGCCTCGATCGCCTCCTCGGCCAGGGGGAACTGGGACTCGAGGTTGGGGGGCAGGCCGGAGCCGTCCTTGTAGCCGTCGAAGAGCGCGTTGCGGAAGCTCTCGACCGTGTGGTCGGTCGCGCAGGCGACGTGGGTCACGTCGTCCTCGCGCAGGAGCTTGAGCAGGGTCGAGACCAGCCCGCCGACCGCCGCCACCTCCTGGCCCTCGGGGCCCGCGCGGGAGGGGATCGCGGTGTAGGCGCGGAAGAGCTCGTAGGTCGCGTCGACCAGGTGCAGCTTGGGCATGGATCGAGTCGACCTAGCTCGTAGGCCGGTCGCGCTTGCTCTTGATCGTGATCTTGAGCGGCGCCTTCTTGGGGCGCGCGGTCACCTTGGGCAGCGGCTTGGCCGGCTCGCTGGGCGGCTCGTCCCCCACCGGCTCGGCCGTGATCCCGCGCTGGATCCCGTCCTCGATCCGACCCGTGGCGGGGCGCAGGCGCCCCGTGGCCCGCTTGCCCTCGAGGCGCTCGTAGTGGTGCTTGGGGTAGTCGAGCTCGGGCGGGAAGGTGTAGGCCACCGCGTCCCCCGAGGGGAGCAGGCCGAGCTTGACGTAGCGCCGCGCGGCCATGCGATCGAGGCGCTCCTTGATCTGCTCGGCCGGGCGGCGGCTCTGGGCCGCGATCGTGGTGTGCGTGAAGGGGTCGAGCTGGGCCCGCAGGCCGATGAAGAATATCTCGTGCTCGATCGCCGCGACCGCCGTCAGGTCCTCCTGCTCCTCTTCGCCGGTGAAGAAGTGGGCCAGCTTGCCCATCATGGAGGGGTCGGGCTCGGTCTTGTGCTGCTTGCGCAGGCCGGCGTAGCAGGTGTCGCAGATCAGCGGCTGGCGCACCTCTTCGCCGCCGACCGTGATCCCCTCGCCGATCTCGCCGAAGCAGACCGGGCAGTCGTCGGGGACGGTCGGCATTTGCCGGCTGAGCTCGGGGAACTCGTAGGTGAGGAACTCGCCGAAGTCGTTGCGCACGACCGAGCGCCCGTCAGCGACCTTGTCGGCGTGGTCTTCGATCTCCTCGAGGCTGAAGGGCAGCTCGAGGAACACCCGCGCAATCGGCACGGCGCCGGCGTGTCGAAGCGCGAGGCGGTAGAGCACCTTCTCGACGGCCAGACGTGGTGTGAGGTCCAAGGGCGAGTTCTCCTGTCGCCATTCAAAGGCTGCGGCGACGCTTCGTCCAGACTTCCCCGGGTGCGAGGGGAGTGAGCTTAGCCGCGCGGGGCCTCCATGGGCTTGACCACGACGGTCTTGTCCTCGTCGTAGCCGAAGACCGTCAGGACCGCGTACTTGAGCTCGTAGTTGCCCTCGTCCTCGGTCTCCCCCGAGTCGGGGTGGTGGCGGGTCACGCGGCCGAAGGGCGACACCCAGCCGACCAGGCGGAAGCGGGTGTCGTAGATCCAGCGCGTGCCCTTCATGCCGGACTCGGGCGGGCTGTGCTTGATGTAGCCGAGCAGGAGGGCCTGGGTACCCGCGCCGAGGTAGGCGCGCTCCCAGCGGACCTTGCGGGCGAGGTCGGGGCGGGTGCGCGGCTCGACGTTGCGCGGCCCCCGCGTCTCCGGGTCGCCGGTGTAGGTGCCGAGGCAGCCGCTGAGCAGCGTGGCGGCCAGCGCGCCCGCGCCGGCCATGAGGGTCC
>CALDQK010000414.1 GCA_937911525.1 uncultured bacterium | reverse complement strand
CAGGCCCGCCGGGTTCTGACGCCCTTCGCCCAGCCTCCCCATCCGGTCCCCGAGGCCCTGATTCGGCTGGCCCGCCTCGACCTGCGCGGCGGCGACCCCCGCGCGTGCCTCGAGGCCCTCGAGCGCCTGCCCGCCGGCACGCTCACCGCCGAGCGCGTCCGCTTGGCGAGTCAGGCCGAGCTGGTCTTGGGGCGCGCCCCGCGCACGGTCGCCCGCCTGCGCAGCCTCGCGCCGCCGAGCTCCCAGAGCGCAGCCCAGGGGGCCCAGCCTGCCCCGCCCGCGTCCGAGCCTGCCCACCACGAGGAGGAGCACCCGTGAGGATCCCACTCGCGATCGCCTGCTGGCTGAGCGCCGCCGCGCTCGCCGCCGCCGACCCCGGCGCCCACGACAGCGTCCCGCCCGTGAGCGAGCCGGTGGCCGAGGCGCCCCCGATCGAGCTGCCGCCCCTCGACCCCAACCTGGCGCGCGAGGACGAGATCGCCTTCGAGCGGGCCCGGGTCGAGGCCCTGCGCGCCCGGGTCAAGGTGCTCCGCGAAGCCCTTGAGGAGCGCGCTCAGGCTCGAGCCGCCAGCGTGGCGCCCGAGACCTCGGCCGCCCCGCACCACCAGGCCCGCGCGCCGCAGCCCAGCCCGGCTCCCCCGCCCGCTCACCACGCGCCGGAGCCCAAGCACGCCCCAGCCCCGCAGCCGAGGCACGAGCCCAACGAGCCCAAGACGAAGCACGCTCCCGCCGCCGAGGACGTCGTCCCCGAGCCGACCCACGCGCCGGACGCCCCGGCTCGCAGCCCCGCCGACGAGCTGATGCTCGCGCGGGCGCTGGTCCGCAGCGGGAAGCTGGAGCAAGCGCTGGCGGCCTTCTCCTCCGCCTCGAGCGCGGCCGAGAAGGCGCGTCAGGACGAGCTCTTCGCGGCCGCTCGCTACGGGCAGGCCCGGGTCCTCGAGCGGCTGGGTCGCACCGAGGAGGCGATCGGCGCCTACCAGGTGGTCGAGCAGCTCAAGACCGGCGGGAGCTGGCGCAAGCTGGCCGGGTTCGGGCTCCGCTTCGCCCGCTGGCGGCTGAAGGTCAGCAACCCGAGCGCCAGGACGCAGACCAAGTGAGCGGCATGTCCGGCGACCTGACTCGCCTGCGCTCCTTCATGGACGCGGCGCACCTCCGCCAGCGCGCGATCGCCGGGAACATGGCCAACGCCAACACCCCGGGCTATCAGCGAGTCGAGGTCCGCTTCGAGGAGGCCTTCCGCGCGGCCATGGCCGAGGGCGAGGCCCCCGCGCCTCCGCGCCTGGAGGTCGACCAGACGCCGGGTCGCCCCGACGGCAACAACGTGATGCTCGAGAACGAGCTGATCGACCTCAACGACGCGACGCTGCTCTATCGCAGCCTCGCCCAAGCAGCCTCCGTGCGAGCGGGGATCCTCCGCTCGGCGATCACGGGTCACTAATCCAGGAGGGCTTCGTGAGTGGGATCAGCGGACTAGGCGGGTTCGGCGTCAGCGCCTCGGGCCTGCGCGCCGAGCGAATGCGAATGGAGGTCGCGGCGAGCAACATCGCCAACGCCGAGACGACGCGCGGCCCCGAGGGCACGCCCTACCGGCGACGGCTGGTCGTGTTCTCCGAGCAGCTCGACCAGACCATGGGCGCCGCCGGCGCGGGCGGCGCCGGGCGCGACCTGCCGGGGGGCGTCGAGATCGCCTCGATCGAGCAGGACCCGAGCCCCTTCCGCACGGTGCACGACCCGGGCCACCCCGACGCCAACGCGGACGGGATCGTGGAGCTGCCCAACGTGGACATCGCGATGGAGATGGTCGACCTCGCCAGCGCGGCGCGGGCCTACGAGGCCAACCTGACGGCCCTGCGCTCGCTCAAGACGGCCGCCGAGTCGGCGCTCACGATCGGAGGCAACGCGTGATCGATCCAGCGCGCTTCTTGGCCCAAGGGCCGAGCCCGCTCAGCCTGGGCGGCGCCAAGAAGGCGGCGGCTCCTGCCGCGGCCGAGGGCGGCGGCTTCTCGGAGCTCCTGAGCAAGACGGTCAGCGAGGTCGACGGGGCCCAGGCCAAGGCCGACAGCGCGGTTCAAGGCCTCATGACCGGCAAGACCGAGAGCGTGCACGAGGTCAGCCTGGCCCTGACCGAGGCCGAGCTCTCCTTCAAGCTGATGCTCGAGGTCCGCAACCGCCTGGTCGAGGCCTACCAGGAAGTCTCCCGGATGCAGGTCTAGTGGTCCCTCAGCTGCTCCACTCTACGCGGTTGCGGCCGCCCTCCTTGGCTCGATAGAGGGCCGCGTCGGCGCGCTCGAGCAGGGGCGCGGGCGCCAGCGGCTTCGTCCTCGGCGCGCGCGTGGTCAGGCCGCCCAGACTCGCGGTCACGCTCAGGGAGCCGGCGTCGCACTCCAAGGGGCTGACCGCGATCACGACCCGGACGCGCTCCGCGACCCGGCGCGCGCCCTCCTCGTTGGTCGAGGGCAGGATCAGCACGAACTCCTCGCCGCCGAAGCGGGCGACCGTGTCGCTGGTGCGCAGGACCCCCGAGATCTTGCCCGCGACGTGGCGCAGGACCTCGTCCCCGATCAGGTGGCCGTAGGTGTCGTTGAAGGTCTTGAAGTGGTCGATGTCGAGCAGCACGATCGAGATCGGCTCGCTCTCGCGCGCGCTGCGGTAGAGCTCGCGCTCGAAGGCCTCGTCGAAGGCGCGCCGGTTGAGCAGGCCGGTCAGCCCGTCGCGCAGGGCGCGGATCTCGAGCTCGGCGTTGAGCCGCTCCAGCTCGGCCAGCAGCTCCTCCTTCTCGCGCAGGGCCTGCTCGAGGCGCTGGGTCAGCTCCTCGTAGCTGTGGTTGAGCTCGTACATGCCCTGGCAGGCCGAGGCGGCGATCTCCTGGTAGCTCGGCTGCTGGCCGACCTCGAGGTTCAGGCTCGCGGCGGCCTCGGCCAAGGCGACGCGGATCTCGTCGGTCAGCGCCGGCAGGGTCTCGGGGTCGAGGCCCAGCTCACGCAGGGCCTCCTGGGCCTGCTGGAGCGCGGGGCCGCCCTTGAGGTCGAAGAGGTCGCTCAGCTGCTCGCTGGCGCGCGCGACCTCGGCGCGGCGGCGGACCGCGGGCGGGGCGCCGCTGGGCGCGTGGTGGTGCCGGATCGGGTCCACGAGCTCCTGCGGCAGGCCCCACTCCTCGAGCATTCGCGCGCCGAGCTCGGCGTGGCTGACCCCGAGCTTGGCCTCCTGCTCCTCGCGCTGAGAGGTGTGGCGGGCGAGGAGGTCGCGCCAGAGCGGGACCCGCTCGGGGTGCTGCTGGCAGCCGACGAGGACGCCCACGTCCTGGCAGAGGCCGATCGTGAAGAGCTCGTCGACGCCGCGAACTCCGAGCGCCTTGCCCAGGACCTGACTGGCCGTCGCGCGGCGCAGCGAGCCCTCCCAGTAGGCGTCGAAGGGGAAGTCCGGCATCTCCTCGGTCGGGACGAGGCGGCGGACCGCGACGCAGAGGACCACGTTGCGCACGGCGCGCACGCCGAGGAAGCGCACGGCGTGCTCGACCGAGGCGATCGGGCTGCGGGGCGAGTAGAGGCCCGAGTTGGCGATCCCGATCACCTGCGCGCTCAGGATCGGGTCCGCGTTGAGGGCCTGGCCCAGCTCTCCCGCCGCGACCTGGGGGTCGCTCGCGAGCGCCACGATCCGGGCGACGAGGGGAGAGGGGGCGGGGAGTTGGACGGCGGCCATGCACGCTCCGGGCGCGACCGACCTCTGCCAGCCTCACCTGGTGCAATCTTCGGCGGGATCGAGCCCGGCTTTAGCCGCTGCGCCGGACGGGCAGCACGCAGCGCACGCGGGCGCCGCCCTGCGGCCCGGCCTCCAGCAGGAGCACGCCGCCCATGGCGGCGCTGATCCGGTAGCTGAGCGGGAGCCCGTAGCCGAGGCGCTGCCAGCGCGAGACGAAGGGCAGGAACACCTGCCCGCCCAGCTCCTCGGGGAACCCAGGTCCGTCGTCGCTGACGCTGAACTCGATCAGCCGACCCTCGTCGAGGGGGCGGATCGAGAGCGCGACTCGCTCGGCGGCTGCCCGGCGGGCGTTGTCGAGGAGGGCCTCCAGGATCGACTCCAGGGCCTGCGCCGAGAGGAGCGCGCGCAGGCCGGCCTCGACCTCGAGCTCGACCGGCTCGAACTGCGCGGCGAGCTTGCGGCCGAGGACCCGCAGGTCGAGGGGCAGGCGGGAGTCGCTGCCGCGGTCGGCGTCCAGGACCCGGTGCAGGCCCCGCTGCAGCTCGAGCAGGGAGTCGGTCGTGCGCCGGAGGCCGCGCAGCGCGATCGCGTTCAGCTTGTCTCCGCCCAGCGACTCTTCGAGGGCGGGGAGCGCCAGGTCGAGGCTCATCAGCCTGTTGCCGAGCTTGTGGATCAGGTAGGGGGCGTGCTCGAGCACCGCCAGCAGCTCGTCCCGCCCCGCGGGGTGGCAGAGCCGCAGGGACAAGAGCTCGCCCATGAAGGGCTGCAGGTCGAGCTCGAGCTCCACCAGGCGGGTGCGCTCGGGGAAGGCCCAGGCGCAGAGCCGGCCGCGCCAGGCGCTGCCGGACTCGAGGGCCTGCTCGAAGGCCTGCAGCTGCGCGAGCGAGTTGGTCTCGGTGCGGAAGGGGTCAGCCAAATGAGTGGGCGGATCTCCCAGAAGCGCTGACACAGCGTCGCTCTTCGCCAACACCCGCCCGCCACGAGCGGCGAGGAGGAGCGGGCTTGGATCTGCAGCCACGAAGGTCTGCAGGAGGGCCCCAGAAACCATGTCGTCTTCGCTCACCTCTGGGCCTTGCTAAAGGCCCCCGACCATGTGCCGAGCATATCTTCATGGACGAGCAGGGTGAAGCAGTCTCTTTGGAAGGACCCCCGCCCCTCGAGCAGGCCGTCGTCTGGCTCGCGCGCGCGCTGACCTGCGAGGACCTTGGGGCGCGCCTCAATCAGCTGGCGCAGCAGCACCTTCCCTGTGAGGAGGTGGCGATCTACGCCCGGCGCGGCCAGGGCTACGAGCTGCTGAGCGCCAGCGGGGCGCCCCTGCCCCGCCGGCTGCCGGGCGACTTCGAGCTCCCCCATGAGCCCGAGCTGGTTGCCTCGCCGCCCTGGTGCCCCTGGGAGCAGCCGCTGCTGCTGCCGCTCCAGGGCCGCAACCGGCGGGTCGGGGTCTTGATCGCTCGGGTGACCGGGACGCTCCCGCCGCTGCGGGACCCGAGCCTGGGGATCCTGCAGGGCGTGGGCGGAGCGCTCCTCGAGGGGCTCCTCGCCGACGAGCGGCGCACACACGCCGTCCTGCGCCGTTCGACGCGGCGCGGCGTGGCCCGCCCCCGCTCGACCCGCGCGATCGCGAGCAACGGCAACGGCAACGGCGTCCCCAACGCCAGCGGTGACGTCGAGCTGATCGGGCGCAGCCCCGCGCTGGACCAGGTCCAGCGAATGATCACCCGGGTGGCCCGAGTCGACAGCCCGGTGCTCCTCCTGGGAGAGACGGGCACGGGCAAGAGCCTGGTCGCCAACGCGATCCACAAGGCCAGCGGACGCTCCGAGGGGCCCTTCGTGGTGGTCAACTGCGCTGCGATCCCCAAGGACCTCGCCGAGTCGGAGTTCTTCGGCCACGTGAAGGGTGCGTTTACGGGCGCCTTGCGCGAGCACCGCGGCAAGGTCGAGCAGGCCAACGGCGGGACCCTCTTCCTCGACGAGGTGGGTGAGCTGAGCGCCAGCGCGCAGGGCAAGCTGCTGCTCTTCCTGGAGGAGCGGCGCTACTGCCCCGTGGGCAGCGAGCGGGAGCGGCGGGCGGACGTGCGCGTGGTGGCGGCCACCAACCGCGACCTCGAGGCCGACGTCAGCGCGGGGAGCTTCCGCCAGGACCTCCTCTACCGGCTGAACGTGTTCCCGCTGACCCTCGCTCCCCTGCGGCAGCGAGGCGAGGACGTGCTCCTCCTGGCCAGCCACTTCCTCGAGCGGATCGCCAAGCGCTACGAGCTGCCCCAGCCGAGCCTGACGGCCGCCGCCATGCAGCGCCTGCGCGAATACTCCTGGCCAGGCAACCTGCGCGAGCTGCGCAACGTGCTCGAGAAGGCCCTCGTCATGGCCGACGAGGACGTGATCGGCGTCGATCTCCTGCCGAGCCAGGTCCTGGAGGGAGGGCCGCCTCCCAGCCAGTCTTTGCCAAGCGTGAGCGGGCCGGGCCAGGTCAGCCGACCGGCCTCGGGCTCAGGGGCGCTGGCGCTCCCCTGCGAGCGGGGGTCGCTGCTCCCCTTCCACGAGGCGAAGAAGCAGCTCCTCGAGAGCTGGGAGCGCAACTACCTCGAGCTCTTGCTCGAGCAGACCGGGGGGAACGTGGCCAGCGCCGCGCGCTTCGCTGGCCTGAACAAGCGGAACCTGCACCGCAAGCTGCGACAGCACGGGATCGAGCGGCTGGACTTCGTGGCGAGCCGCTAAGCGAATTCGTTCACGACTTCGTTCCGAATCCGGACACGCCTTGGAATTGCGGGAAAAGTCAGGATCGACTGGCTAGACTTGGCAGCGTGGATCGAGCAGTTGGGGAGTGGTCCTCGACCAGGCTGTTGCTGGTCGAAGACGATCCGGATCAAGTACGTCTCATCGAGCTCCAGCTCGAGCGCGGCCTGCCCGGGGTCCAGATGGACTGCGTCGAGACCTTGGCCTTGGCCAAGGAGCGGGTCGACCCCCGCCCCGACCTCGTCCTGCTCGACCTGGGCCTGCCGGACGCCTCGCGCCTCGAGGCCGTCGAGGAACTGCTCGCGGTCGACCCCGAGCTGACCTTGGTGATCCTCACGGTCGAGCACCAGGAGGAGCTCGCCCGGGAGGCGCTGCGGATCGGCGCCCAGGACTTCGTGTTCAAGGGGAGCGCGAGCGAGCGCGAGCTGCGGCGCGCGATCACCTTCGCCCTCGAGCGCGCCCGCTTCATTCGTCTGCGGCGCGAGCAGCAGCGCCTGGAGACCTTGGGTCTGCTCGCGAGCGGGATCGCCCACGACCTGACCAACTACCTCTCGCCGGCCCTGCTCCACGTCGACATGGTCCTGAGCAGCAGCCCCCCCGACGGGTTGGTCGATCACCTCGAGCGGATCCGCCTCGCCACCGAGCGCGCGACCGGCCTGGCGCGCAAGCTGCTGAGCTACGCTGGGCGGGCCGAGGCGCGCGAGGGGAGCTTCCTCTCGCCCGAGCGGGTGGTCGAGGAGATCAAGCCGATCCTCGACCTGTCGTGCCCGAGCGGCGCGAGCCTCGAGGTCAGGGTCGAGCCCAAGCTGCCCCTCTTCGACGCCGACGCCTTGGGCGAGATCCTGCTCAACCTGGTCAGCAACGCCTGCGAGGCGATGCAGGGACGCCGGGGCAAGGTCGAGCTGGACGTGCGCGCGCAGGGCGAGGACACCGTGGTGCTCCTGGTCCGCGACGAGGGCTGCGGCATGAGCCCCGAGGTGCGGGAGCGCTGCTTCGAGCCCTTCTTCGCGGGCGAATCGGGTGGGCAAGGGCTGGGGCTCTCGGTCGTGCGGCACCTCGTCGAGGGCCTGAGCGGCACGATCGAGCTGGAGAGCGCGGCGGGGCTCGGCACCACCGTCGAGGTCCGCCTGCCGGCGCGCGTCAACCGGCCCATCAAGCAGCAGCCGAGCACCAGCGGCTACCTGCGCCGGAGCAAGCCGCGCGGGGCGGGCACGGTCCTCGTCGCCGACGACGAAGACGAGCTGCGCCTGGTGGTCGGGCTCCTGCTCAGCGGCCTAGGCTTCGACGTGATCGAGGCGGCCAACGGCGAGAGCGCGCTCGAGCTCGCGCGCGAGCTCGAGGAGCCGCTGGTGTTCGCCCTCGTCGACTACAGCATGACGGGGATCGACGGGCTGGAGACGATCGCCGGGTTGCGCGAGATCCTCGGCTCCGACCTGATCACGATCCTCTACAGCGGCTTCGTGCCCAAGCTGCCCAGCGAGGGCATGGGCGTCCCGAGCGGCTGCTTGACCAAGCCAGCCTCCCGCGGAGAGCTGCTCCGCGAGCTGCTGCGCCTGGGCGTGGTCGAGCTCGGCTTCCCCCAGGAGTAGGGAGGGGCACCCTCCTCACGACAGCCCTACCTCCTCGCTCGGCAGCCGACGCGGGCTCGTCAGCGCGTCGTCGAGGAGGGTGTTCAGGCGGCGGGCTCCGCGGCGCAGCCAGCGGGTCGAGCGGCGCTCGAGCAGCGCCAGCGCGTCCTTGGCGTGGCGTGGACGAGCCGTGGCTTCGGCGGCGAGCACCCAATCCAGGATCAGCTCCACGCTGCGGTCGAGGCCGGTCGGCAGCTCGGGCGGCCCGCCGGCGGCGCGCTCGAGCAGCTGCAGGCCTTGCAGCTCGGCGAAGGGGCGCGCGGCGGTCGCCGCATAGAGGAGCACGAGGCCGAGGGAGTAGAGGTCGCTGCGGTGGGTCGCGGGCTCTCCCCGCAGCACCTCGGGCGCCATGAAGCGCGGGTCGCCGAGCACGTCGCCCGCTGGGGTCAGGCTGAGGTCGCCGACGTGGCGCGTGATCCCGAAGTCGGCCAGGCAGAGGCCCTCCAGCGTGCTCCCCCGCAGGATCACGCTCTCGGGGCGGAGGTTGCGGTGCACCAGGTCCGCCCGCGCGAGCTGGTCGAGGCACTCGGCCAGGATCCGGGCCAGGGTTCGCAGCTCGCTCGAGCTGCAGGGGCCGCGCAGCTGCACGTGCTCGGCGAGGGTCGGCCCCTCCACGAGCTCCAGGGCCAGGTAGGAGCGGCCCGAGACCACGCCGTGGTCGAACACCTGCGGGAGGGCGGGGTGATCGAGCCCCGCCAGGGCGTAGGCCTCGCGCAGGAGGCGCTGCTGGCGGATCGACTGGGCCCAGGGGTCGTCGGTCGGGCGCGCGGGTTCGAGGACCTTGAGGGCGACGGGGGCTCCGCTGTAGACGTCGTAGGCGCTGAACAGGGTCGCGCTCCCCTCGCCCGCGAGGACGCGCTCGATCATGAAGCGCCCGAAGGCCATCCCCTCTTCGTGGGGGAGGTTCTGCAGGTAGGAGCCGCTGCGTGGGTTGCGCCCCTCGCAGAGGAGGCGCTCGATCTTGGTCCGCAGCTCGGCCGGAGCGAGGGGGGCGCATACGACCTCGTCGGCGCCGCTCGCGAAGGCCGCGACCATGGTCTCGGCCTCGGCGTCCTCGGGGCAGACCAGGACGAAGGGCACGCGCCACTCGACCTCGGTCCGCAGCGCGCAGAGCAAGTCGAGAGCGCCCTCCTCCTGACCCGGGGCGGGGGCGCATACCACTGCGTCCGGGGGGAAGAGGGTCAGCTCGGCGCAGGCCTCGTCGTAGCCGCCGAAGCGGCTGAGGTCCACGGGGTGGGCGAGGTCGGCGAAGACGGGGGCCAGGTCGAAGTCCTGGCCGACGAGCGCGAGGCGGTTCATGCCACGTCCTTGTGGAGAGGGGGAGCGGTGAGACGCGAGCTCGAGCGGGTCTCCGGCTCCAGGCGTGAGGTGCGGTAGCTGCGGGAGGATGGGCGCTGGGGGAGGCGCTCGAGCAGGTCGAGGGCCGAGGCCGGGCGTCGTTCGGGGAAGGGCGAGACCAGGTCCTTGATCAGGGCGCGGAGCTGGGGCGAGACCCAGGCCGGGACCTCGAGCTCGCGCTCGCTCATCCAGCGGACCAGATCGCCCTGGCCCAGGTCGGGGAAGGGGTCGCGGCCGCGCAAGGCGAAGAGGGCCACCACGCCGAGGGCGAAGAGGTCGGAGCGGGTGTCGTATTCGCTCTCGCCGCGGAGGACCTCGGGCGCGATATAGCCCAGGGTGCCGAGGATCAGTCCGGGGCGGGTCACGCCCCGCTCGAGGCACTGCTTGGCGAGGCCGAAGTCGACCAGCACCGGCTGACGCCAGTCCTCGCCGCGCAGGACCACGTTGCTGGGCTTGAGGTCGCGGTGGACGATCCCGCGCTCCTCGAGGGCGGCCAGGGCGCGAGCCAGGCCGCGCAGGAGCTGGCGGACCTGCTCTTCGCTCTGGGGCTGACCCTCGGTGGCGTCGAGCAGGGTCCGGCCCTCGACCCGCTCCAGCACGGCGTAGAGGGCGCCGCTCTCGCGCATCAGCCCGTGGAAGCGGACGACGTGCGGGCAGGAGAGCGCGGAGAGGATGTAGGCCTCGCGCAGCACGCGCAGGCGCTGCTCGAGGGAGGTCTGCTCGACCGAGTCGAACACCTTGAGCGCGAAGGTGTCCTGCTCGGCGGCCTCGTCGCCCGCCGCCGAGCGCGCGGCCACCACGCGGCTGTAGGCGCCTTCACCCAGGGGGATCTCGACCCGGAAAGGGCCGAGCTGATCGCCCTCGGCCAGGGGCAGGGCCTCCTCCTGGGCGCCGATCTCGTTGGTCCAGCGGGCGAGTTTGGTGCACAGGTAGCGGAGGGGGCGGGTGCGGACCAACACGTCGGAGGCGCCCGCGGCGAAGGCCGCGCGGTAGGCCTCCTCGTCGGAGTCGGCCGGCAGCAGGACCACGATCGCGAGCCGCCAGGGCGGCGAGCCGTCGCGGATCATGCTGATCCGGCTCAAGGCTGCCTCGTCCAGGCGCCAGATCAGGTCGAACACGATCAGGCGCGCGTTGCTCGTCCGCTGACGGGTCAGGCGGTGGCAGGCGAGGGGCTGGACGTCGTTGCCGGCGAACTCGAGCGCCGAGACCAGGTCGGGCGAGCAGTCCACGGTGAGCACGCGGGGGGCGAGGAGCAGGACGGGATCCATGGATCCTCCTTCGCGAGC
>CALDQK010000413.1 GCA_937911525.1 uncultured bacterium | reverse complement strand
AGCCATCCTCGCGGGGCTTACCGTCTTCCTGCAATCGCTGCTACGTGCGCACCCAACCTTCCGTGCGTCGATAGGCAGCATGACGCAACGCGCATGCACATGGGCTTCTCAGGAGGTGCCCGTCGCCGGCTGGTTGGGACTGGCGGCCACCCTGGTAGTCGTTGGGACACCCAGCCTTCGTGCGTGGCTCCGAAGCCTCCGCTCTCCCGCACGCACTCTCGCCGCTCTAGCCTGGGCGGCAATCTTTCTCGGCGCTTACTTGCTACTCGTTGGCGGTGGCGGGTCGTGGTTCCCGGCCGTGGTGGCAGTCATCGCCGCAACCTTCTGGGGCGCAAGCAGGCTGGCCGTCGAGAATGACCGTCAGGTCGCTGTCGGCAACGTCGACATGCCGATTTCTTCGATCGACCAAGACCTGTTTCAAAGGGATGCGCTCGTCACGCGCTGTGCGGCCTACCTGACCAGTACCACCATTCGCTGCCCGCGGGTTGCTCTGCTCGCCAAGGTGGGAATGGGCAAGACCAGCGTCGCGAACCTGCTCCGCGAGCGACTTGAGAAGGAGGGCCATCTGTTCGCACGGTTCGACCCATGGCATCACGAGAACCGCGAGGACCTCTTCTCGGCACTCATGGCGACGGTCGATGACGCTCTGGTGCACCAGAGCATCCACTCTGGCTTGTTCGCGAGGCAGCGCACGGTTCTGAGAGACTGGTTGAGAGGGGTTCTCGGAGGAAACTCCTGGGTCTCAGGCTTCCGTCTTCCCGTAGAATCCCGCTTGGCAATTAGTCAAGCCGAACTCGCCGACCGTATCCGAGAGAGCCTCGGCCCAGATCGTCGCCTAATCATCTTCGTGGACGACCTAGAGAGATGCAGCAAGGCAACTGTGCTCCGCATGCTGGTGGACACGCGCGAAGTAGTTGATGCACCGGGCATCTCCTACTTGTATGCGATTGACGACTCGCGCATCGAGGTCGACGAAGACGACGCTCAATGGTTGTTGCAGAAGATCTTTGATCTCCAGCTAGGTGTCCCGGAGCCGCACCCGACTGAGCTAGCTGAACTCGACCGACAGATTCTCACGCAACTTGGGGCACCCAGCTTGGAGACATCTCTCCTTGACCTTCAAAGCGCGCTTCCGGGTTCCCCGCGAGAGCGCAAACGCTTCATCACGCAAGTGGTGTCGTGGCCAGTCAGTATCACGAAAGCCCCGGGGGGAATGAGCGCCACTCTGCTCTTGTCGCTCTTACTCCTAGAGTTTCGGGCGCAAGGGTCGCTCAGCTTCGTAGCTCGCAACGAACTTGTGATGACGGACCTCCAGACGGGGGCTTTTCGTCAGATGGTAACCGGTCCACGCGGAGGCAAAGAGGAGGAGGGCGGGGAGAAGGCGTTTCCCGATGCTCCGTGGGCCGAGTCAGCCGAAGGCGGAGAAGCCTACGCACTTGCTCAAGGCATCGGAAGCGATGTTCGAGACGTCCGCTCCCATGTGGAATGGTTGCTGACAGGGCGCCTATCACCTCGTCAGCAGCTCGTTCGACTCCTCCGCGACGTCATCGGCTCCGCGGCGGGACTACAAGACCTGCTTGACGTTCGCGGGAACGTAGCTCGTGCTAGCGCCCAGGACATGCAGAGTGCCCTCATCCAGCTCCGCGCGCTGCTTGTCTCCGAGGCAGCAGATGTCATTCCCCGCGCAGAGCAAGATCGACTACTTGGGAGAGCGGTCCTCGTGTCGGAGGCCCGGATGAAACTCCTAGAAATGGAGCCGGACAGCCTGCGCGATCAACATCTCTTCCAGATGGCGCTTGGCGGCCTGCTTCGCTTCGCCAACTTCGGGGGAATTTATGGGTCAGCCCATGAAGCGGAGTGGGCTGTACTACAGAAGATGGCCAGGGCTGCCCCCAAGTTCTCGCTACGCCTATGGGACGAGGTGGAGCAGCGAACCCACGGTGGACTCGACTACCCAGCCCAACAGTCCTGCATCGTAGCGCTACGTGAGATTCTCAAGCCCCAAGCCGCAGCCCGCCTAGTCGAGATGCTGCCAGCGGGAACGATACTCACGACCAAGGACACGACTTACGAGCGCCAACGCGAGCTGCTCCTTGATCCTGACGGGCCGTTCCACGATTCCGACCTGAGGAAGCAACTCAAGCAAGTGCTTCAGGATGTCGAAGTCGCTCAGCCCGCCTGGGATGCCGCTCGCCGAGTTTGGGAGACCTTCGTCGACGCGGCCGAGAGGGGACACGGCGGAGCCCGGCGCCTCGCCGAGGACCAGGAGTGGGTCGAGATGGTTTGGGGTGCCCTAACTCGTCATCGCATCAACAGACGCATGGCGGGCAGCCTGGAGAAGTCGGTTCAACGTCTGGCGGGGGCAGTAGAAAGGGCATGCGCGCCTCCAATGCCCAAATGGTGGGATGACGTCATGGCCGAGACGGAGCGCCCATGGCAGCCGGTCGCATCCGAAGACCGTGAAGACGAGAGCTCGACCGGCGACGAGCCAGAACCCGCAGGCGAGGACCTCCAGCCCGAAGATGTTCCCGACGACAGTGAAGAGTGACGGTTCCTGCCACTGTGGCCTGTCGCCGGTGCCGAGTTCGTTTCGCGCCGCCAAGCCTGACGAAGTCACTCTCTTTCGAGCACAACGCCCAGCCCATCTTCCTCGATGCCACGGTCATGAAGTGGGGCGAGACGGTGGCATCCTCGTCCAGCAAGTCACCGACTAGCTAGCTAGTTAGCACTAGCGGTATGAGATCGACGCGCAGACCCGCTGGCACTACCCCCACGAGGTCCTTGAAGCGAGTCGGGCTGGTTGCCGGAGGGGCGGTTCTCGGCGGTGCCGCGCTCGCTGCCACCGGGGGGA
>CALDQK010000412.1 GCA_937911525.1 uncultured bacterium | reverse complement strand
CGACACCAAGCCAGGTCAGCGCGGCGGGGCCGGGCGCGCCGCGGCGCGCGAGGGCGGCGATCGGCACCAGCAGGGCGGCGGCCAGGAAGGGGCTGGCCCCCGCCGCCGGGAAGGTCGCCAGCCGAAGCAGCAGGGCCGAGCCGAGCAGGAGCAGGGCGCTCAGGCGGGGAGAGAGCCCCTCGACCCGCCCCATAACGAGGGCGCCCGCGCTGCCCGCCAGGACCGTCAGGGGCGCGCCGAGGTAGGCAACGTGGAGGGCGGGCGCCCGCGCGACCACCAGCGCCAGGGCGGCCAGGCCAGCCAGCTGGGCGCAGAGCAGGGCGGGGCCGCGCCAGCGCGCCGACGCGCTCAGCCACACGCTCCCGGCGGCCAGCGCGAGGGCGGCTTCGGGGAGCAGGTCGGTCGGGGGCGGCGGAGCCATGCGGCGCTCATTGGAGCAAAGCCCTGCGGGATCGGGGCGAGGTCCCGTCGAGACCGATCGACGACTTCCCCCTCGCGTCTGCTCCAGAGAACTCTAGAGTTGGGCCTGCACAGTCTCCGATTGGAGGAGCAGCCTCTCTTGAAGCCAGTAGCAATCCTCCTGAGCGTGGCGATGCTCGCCGCGGCGGGGTGGGTGTATCTCGGCCGCCAGGGGCCCGAGAGCCAGCAGAAGAAGCAGGCCAAGCAGCGCAAGGCGCCCGTCGAGGTCGCGCCGATCGCCTCGGGCTCGCTCGAGCTGCGGCGGACCTGGAGCGGGACCCTGGCCGCGGACGCCCAGTTCCGGGTCGCCCCCAAGGTCAGCGGGCGGGTGATCGAGGTCGCCGTGGACGTCGCGGACGTCGTCCAGCGCGGCCAGGTCGTGGCGACCCTCGACGCCGCCGAATACGAGCAAGCCGTGGCCCAGGCCGAGGCGGACCTCGCCGTGGCCCAGGCCAACCTGGCCGAGGCCAAGAGCGCGCAGGTGATCGCCCTGCGCGCGCTCGAGCGCATGACTCAGATGCACGAGCGGGGCGTGGCCTCGGCCAGCCAGCTCGACCTCGTCAAGGCCGAGGAGCTGGGCAAGCGCGCCGCGATCGCGGTCGCCGAGGCCCGCGTCACCCGCGCCAAGGCCAGCCTGGAGGGGGCCAAGATCCGCCTGGGCTACACCCAGGTCCGCGCCGAGTGGAGCGGGGGCAGCGACGAGCGCGTCGTGGCCGAGCGCTTCGTCGACCCCGGCGACACGGTGGCCGCCAACGGGGCGCTCTTGAGCATCGTCCAGACAGCGCCGATCAGCGCGGTGCTCTTCGTGACCGAGCGTGACTACGGGCGCCTCGCGCGCGGGCAGCAAGCGCAGCTGAGCACCGACGCCTTCCCGGGGCGGACCTTCACCGGCACGATCGAGCGGATCTCGCCCGTGTTCCGCGCCGCCTCGCGCCAGGCCCGGGTCGAGCTCCGCGTCGAGAACCCCAAGAACGAGCTCAAGCCCGGCATGTTCGTGCGCGCCAAGGTGACCCTGCGCCGGGTCGAGGGCGTCACGATCGTGCCCGTGGCCGCGATCGTGCGCCGCGGCGGCGAGACCGGCGTGTTCGTGCTCGCGGGCGACAAGGTCGCCTGGCGGACCGTGACCCTCGGCGTGCGCCAGGGTGAGCGGGTCGAGGTCCAGAGCGACTCCCCGCTCAGCGGCCAGGTCGTGACCCTCGGCCAGCAGCTGATCGGCGACGGCTCGGCGGTCAGCGTGCCCCAGCGCAAGCGCAAGCCCGCCGAGGCGCGCCCCGCCGGGACCCCTGCCTCGTGAGCCTGCCCAGCTTCAGCGTCCGCCGGCCGATCTTCGCGACCATGGTGACCCTGATCGTGGTCGTGGTCGGGGTCGTCTCGCTCAGCCGGCTGCGGATCGACCTCCTGCCCGAGGTCGAGCTCCCGACCCTGACGGTGCGCACCGGCTACGAGGGCGCCTCGCCCGAGGTGGTCGAGCGCCTCGTGACCCAGATCGTGGAGGAGATCATCGCGACCGTCCCCGGCGTCAAGGAGATGACCTCCATGAGCGCCGAGGGCACGAGCAACGTGCGCGTGACCTTCGTGTGGGGCACCGACCTCGACCTGGCCGCCCAGGACGTCCAGTCGCGCCTCGAGGACGAGATCAGCGAGCTGCCCGAGGAGGTGGTGCGCCCGCGGGTCAGCAAGTTCGATATCGCCAGCTTCCCCGTGGTCGTGGTCGGGATCAGCAGCCCCCTCGACCCCGTCGAGCTGACCGAGCTGATCAACGACCAGGTCCGCTATCGCTTCGCGCGCGTCCCGGGGGTGGCGCAGGCCGACCTCTGGGGCGGCTACGAGCGCGAGGTCCGGATCGAGCTCGACCCCTCCCGCCTGCGCGCCCTCTCGCTGCCCCTCGACGAGGTCCTCGACGCGATCCGTGACGCGAACCTCGACCTCCCGACCGGCTCGGTCGACCAGGGGCGCTACGAGGTCACGCTGCGGGCGCCCGCCGAGTTCCGCAACCTCGACGAGATCCGCCAGACGGTGGTCGCGGTCCGCAACGGCGCCCCGGTCACGATCCAGCAGGTCGCCCAGGTCAAGGACACCTACGAGCGCCTGACCCGGATCGTGCGCGTCAACGGGACCAAGGGCCTCCAGATCGGGATCCGCAAGCAGGCCGACGCCAACACGGTCGAGGTCGCCAAGAACATCCTGGCCGAGATCGACGCGGTCAACGCGGACTTCCCCCAGATCAAGGTCGTGCCGGTCGTCAACCAGGGCGGCTTCATCGAGCGCTCGATCCACAACGTGGCCCGCTCGGTCCTCTACGGCGGCGGCCTGGCCGTGCTCGTCCTGCTGCTCTTCCTGGGCAACCTGCGCGGGACCCTGGTCGTCGCGATCTCGATCCCGATCTCGATCGTGGCCACCTTCGCGCTGATCTACGGGGGCGGGTTCACGATCAACCTGATGACTCTGGGCGGCCTGGCGCTGGGGGTCGGCATGATGGTCGACAGCTCGATCGTGGTGCTGGAGAACGTGTTCCGGCGCCGCAGCGAGGAGGGCGAGAGCGCCGAGGACGCCGCGGTCGGCGGCGCCAACGAGGTCGCCGGCGCGATCGTGGCCAGCACCCTGACCACGCTCGTGATCTTCCTCCCGCTGGTGTTCGTGCGCGGCGTCTCGGGCCTGCTCTTCAAAGAGCTGGCCTACGTGATCGTGTTCTCGCTCCTCTGTTCGCTGGTCGTCGCCCTGAGCCTGGTGCCCATGCTCTCGAGCAAGCTGCTGCGCCTCTCCGAGGCGTCGAGCGGCGCGGAGCCAGGGCTGGTCGGGCGAGTGCTCGCCTGGGCGGGCGGCGCGTTCGGGCGCTTCACGGGGCTCTATCAGAGCGTTCTGCGCGCGGCGCTCCGCGATCGGGCCGCGACCCTCGGGGTCGGGCTCTCGGCGCTGGCGGCGAGCGCGCTCTTGGCCCCGCTGATCGGGACCGAGTTCCTCCCGCCCAGCGACGAAGGCGAGATCCGCGTCTCGGGCGAGCTCGAGGTCGGGACCCGGCTCGACATCGTCGACCGCCAGACGCGCAAGATCGAGGAGATCGTCTACGAAGAGCTCGGCGACGACCTCGTCGCGGCCGTGGCGCGGGTCGGCGCGTCGGGTCGGCGCCCCGACGGCGGCGCCACCGGCGAGTTGCGCATGTCGCTCGTGCCCGCGACCCAGCGCTCGCGCAGCAACGTCGAGATCGCCAAGGACCTGCGCCAGCGGCTCGAGGGTCAGGTGGCCGGCATGAAGGTCCGCACCCGCGCGCCGCAAGGCCAGTTCCTGCTCGAGCGCGTGCTCGGCGGCGACCAGGGCATGGTCGTCGAGATCCGCGGCTTCGAGCTCGACGTGCTGGCCGCCTTGAACGAGCAGGTCGAGCAGATCCTGAGCGAGATCGAGGGCGTGGCCGACTTCACCTCGAGCCACCGCGAGGGGATCCCTCAGCAAATGCTCCATATCGACCGCAACAAGGCGGCCGACATGGGGCTCACCGTGCGCGACGCGGCCTCGGCGCTCGAGACGACCATGGCTGGGACGCGGGTCGGCGAATACCGCGTGGGCGGCAACTCGTATCGGATCCTGGTCCAGCTCGAGGACGCCCAGCGGACCGAGATCGACGAGCTGCTCGACCTGACCCTCTCGACGCCCAGCGGCGAGGACGTGGCGCTGCGCAACGTGCTGGAGCCCGCCAGCGGGCGCGGGCCGATCCTGATCGAGCGCAAGGATCAGCAGCGCTACATTCAGATCGAGGTCAACACGGCG
>CALDQK010000411.1 GCA_937911525.1 uncultured bacterium | reverse complement strand
CCCTCGAGGAGGTGGTCGAGCTCTACGACCGCGGCGGCCTGCGCCGCGCCGGGCGGGACATCGAGATGCGCGCCCTCGGGCTCAGCCCGCAGGAGAAGTCCGACCTGGTCGCCTTCCTGCGCGCCCTGGATGGACCGAGCACGGCCCGCCCCGCGCCGAGCCTGCCCACGGACGTGGTGTTCAACCCGGGCACGCCCCAGGAGCGCTGGGTGGAGCGGGTCTATCTGGGTGTCTTGGGACGCGCGGCGAGCCGGCCCGAGGCGATCGCTGGCGCGCGAGCGCTGGCGGGCACCAGCCCGCTCCAATACGCCCGAGGCGTTTCGCGCAGCGTGGAGGCCCTGGCTCGTCGCGTGCGCGGGCTCTACGGACGCTACCTCGGCCGGCAGGCCGACTCGGGCGGGCTGAGCAGCCACCTCATGGCGGCGCAGCGGGGCAAGGGCCTCGTCGCGCAGGAGCTGGACTTCCTGCTCTCGGGCGAATACGAGCGGCGCCGGGCCGGGATCGAGGGCTTCGTCACGGGGCTCTACCAGGACGTGCTCGGTCGCGCGCCGGATCCCTCGGGCAAGGCCAACTACTTGAACCGACTGCGGGCCAAGCCCGGGGACCGAGGGGAGGTCGCGCGCGCCTTCCTGGTCTCGCCGGAGCGCCTACAGCGCTTCATTAGCGCGACCTACACCGAGTGCCTCGGCCGGAGCCCGAGCGCGGCCGAGCGGAGCGACGCGCTGGCGCAGCTCCAGGGCGGCCTGGCGCTCGAGGACCTCGCCCCGCGCGTGCTTGCAGCCGCGGCCCCCTGAGCCCGGCCGCGTCGACTCCACCTCGACCCCTGAGACACGGCGGGACGTGGTTGGAGCTCCAGTCCTGGAACGGAGAAAACTGGAAAACTGGAAGGCGCGGTGAGTGCTCAGCGGAGCTGCTGCTTTCGAGTTTTCCAGTTTTCCCCGTTCGAACCCATCGCGCGACGGGGCGCGTCGCGGCACACCTACCTGCGGGCCGCGCTGGGAGATCTGGCAGAGGGAATGCAAGCCGTGCGCAAGGCGCTCTACGCGGCGCGCGCAGCCACCGGAGTGGAGGTCGTGCGCTTCCGGACCTTGGCCGAGGGGGGCCTCGCCGCGCTCCCAGAGGAGCTCGCTGAGCTCAAGGCCGAGATCGAGGTCGAGTTCGAGGCCTTGCCCCAGGGCTATGCCGGCGAGCCGGCGAGCCTGGATCGCCTCGAGGAGGCGATCCGGGGCTGGACGGCGCACGCAGCGCTGCGGCTCCCCGCGGAGCGCGCTCCGGCGGAGGTGCGCACCCCCGCCCAGGAGCTGGGGCTGCGGCTGCAGTGGCTGAGCCAGGCCTGCGGGGACGCTCACAAGGCGCTGGCGAGCCTGCCCGGCATCGGGAAGGCCGCGGCCGAGGTGCACGCGCTGGCCCAGCGAGAGGCCGGCCAGGCGCCAGCCAAGGCCGACTAGGCAGCGCTGAGCTACTCCACGACGACCTTGTCGGTCGCGCTGCGGCCGAAGGTCTCGGGGTGGTACATCTCCTCCGCCTTGGCGGGCGGGGCCACGAAGGTGCCCGGCGTGGTGGCGCGCGTCACGTAGGTGTAGGTGTGCACGCCCGCCCACAGGAGCGAGGTGAAGGCCTCGGCGCGCTCGTCGCGCAGGCCGCTGTGCTCGTACCAGGTGCGCGACCACCACCAGCAGCCCATGCGCCGCTGGTCCTTGCCCTCGGGGTCGGCGGGCAGGGGACCGGTCGCGGCCAGGGCCGGGTCGAGGGGCTCGAGGCCCGCCGGGAGGGGGTCGACGAGCGCCACGTGGTAGCGGCGGGTCGGGGCGAGCATCGTGACGCGCACGCGCACCCGCGCGCCGGCCTTGATCCGCCAGGTCCCGTCCTGCTCGCGGCGGACGTCCTTGGGGTCATCGACCGCCTCGTAGCGCCGCTCGACCGTGAAGCCCGCCTCCAGCGGGGGCAGGGCGAGGTCCTTGGGCGCGTAGCGGAGGCCGATCCGGTAGTAGAGCCGGCCGGGGCCGTCCTTGGCGATCGTGAGCTGCGGCCGCTCCCGCTGCTGGAGCAGGCGCATCGGCACGTCGACGTGGGCGCGCTCGGTCGTGCGCCCGCGGAAGGCGTGCTCGCCGGCGAAGGTGTCACCGAGCCAGGCGCGCGCCATGTAGTCGGGGGTGACCGCCTCGGCGGTGTGGAAGTAGCGGTCGAAGGCCAGCAGGATGAACGCGTTCTCCTGGGTGTTCAGCCAGCGACCGCGCTTGCGGTGCGCGAGCAGGCCCTGGACCAGCTTGCTGACCAGCTCGCCCTTGGCCTCTGCGGGGTCGTCGAGCAGGGCCTCGAGCAGGATCCCGTCGACGCGGCGGCTGGAGTGCAGCAGCACGTGCTCGCCGTCGCTGTAGTTGGTCACGAAGTGCGCCAGGCCGGCGGTCTCGCTCACGCGGTTGCCGAGGAAGCGGCGGATCGTCTTGGCGTCGGCCGCGCCGCCGGGGCCGCCCTTGCGCAGCAGGGGGTAGATCCAGCCCAGGGCCTCGAAGGAGAGCCCCGTGATGCCGGCTTCGCTCAGGAGCGCGCGAGCGCGCTTGACGTCGCGGTCGCCGAACTTTTCGCGCACGTAGAGCGCGTAGGCGATCAGCGCCCGCCGCGAGGCCTCCGAGTAGGTCTTGGGGATGCGCCGCTCGATCGTGCGCAGATAGGCGAGGGAGCGCTGGAGCATTCCCTTGGGCACGGCGTAGCCCTTGTCCTGGGCCCGGAAGAGCGCGTGGCCGACGTGAATGCTCAGGTAGGGCCAGCTGCGCTCGTCGCGGCGCCAAAAACCCCAGCCGCCGTCGCCGTTTTGAAGGGTGCGCAGGCGGAGCAGGTCGGCGTCCATGTGCGCCGCGAGCGTGGCCGCGCTCGGGACGCCCTCGGCCTCGAAGGCCTGCAGCACGTCGCGCACGGCGGCCAGCGCGATCACGCGCGAGGAGACCTGCTCCGCGCAGCCGTAGGGGTATTCGCTCAGGTAGATCACGGCGTCGGTCAGGGCCGAGAGGCCGGTCGAGCTGGTCGTGATCTCGAGGCCGCCGAACTGCGGCCAGGCCCCCTTGGGCGGCGCGACCGGCTGGGCGACCGCGGTGGCCTCGCCGTCCAGGGTCCCGTAGGTCGCGAAGGCCTCGCTGGTGGCCGGAGTCCAGACGGGGAAGGTCAGCTCTTGCGCGTCGACGTGCTCGCCCGCGGCGGCGGCCACCTGGAGCCGGACCTCGCCGGCCTGGACGGCCGCGACCGGGAAGCGCACCTCGCGGCGATCGCGCGGCGGGAGGGTCAGGGTCCGCCCCTGGCCCGCGCTGAAGGAGAGGTTGCTGGCGCGGATCGCGAGCGCGACCTCGAGCGGCGCGTCGGTCTGGTTCTGGATCACGATCGGCAGCTCGCAGCGATCCCCGAAGTTGAGGAAGCGCGGCGGCGAGGGGCGGACCTGCAGGGGCAGGCGCGCGGTCAGGGTGGCCTCGCTCGAGCCGAAGCGGTTGGTCTTGCCCGCCGCCACCGCGACCAGGCGGTAGCGGGTCAGCGAGTCGGGGAGGGTGTAGCGGACCGTGGTCTTGCCCGCCGCGTCGGTGACCTGCGCCGGGGCGAACACCGCCAGGGCGCGCAGGTCCTTGCGGAGGTCGATCGCGGGCCCGGCCAGGCCGCTCCCGCCTCCACCCCCGCCGCCCTCACCCGCGCCAAACGCGTCCTGGGCGCGGCCCTGGGAGCGGCTGCGGCGGGGAGCGCCGGGAGCGGGCGCGCCGTCGGCCATGGCGTTGCCGCGCAAGGACTCGGACTTGGCCTCCGCCTCCTCGAGCCGGGCTTGCTCCTCGGGGAGCTTGGGCGCCTGCAGGCGGAGCAAGGCGCGCACGCGGGCGTCGCTCGCTCCGGCAGGACGCGGCGCATAGAACACCGCGAGGGGATCGGGTTGGCTGTGACCCGAGAGGCTGAGGATCGCCTCGTCCACCACCGCGAGCGCCACCTGGGCGCCGGGGACCGGCTTGCCCTCGTGGTCGAGGACCACGACCTCGGCCGAGGTCTCGCTGCCGGGGACCAGCTCCTTGTGCGCCGGGTTGACGCTCAGGCTGAGGCTGCGCCGGGTCGGCGGGACCTTCAGCGTCACCTGGCCCGCGGCGAAGGCTGGGCGCGTGCGCTTCTTCTCGCCGGAGCGGAGCTTCTGGCCGACGAGCGAGACGTGGGCCTCGAGGTTGGGCACGTGCTCGTCGCTGATCTCGACCTCGAGCACCGTGGTCGAGTCCTTCATGTGGAAGCGCCGGGTCTCGACGATCCCCGAGCGGCGCAGCGTCAGCAGGCCCTCGGCGGGGGCGAAGGGCGCGATCACCAGCAGGTTGGCCTTGTCGCCGCCCTGGTAGCTCTGGCGGTCGGGGATCAGGGTCACCCGCTCCTCCTCGACCTTGCGCGAGCTGGGGCCCTCGCCGCCCGCGACCCACACCTGGCTGGTGGTCAGGCTCTCGCGGCCCTTGGCGTCGCGGACAGTGGCCTTGATGCGATAGAAGCCGCCCTTGGGCTTCTTGACGACGACGCGCGCGGCCTCCTCGCCGGAGGTCAGCTTGCGCTCGAGCCGGGACACCGCCTGCTCGACGTAGCGACCCTGCTCCCAGGTCCAGCGCATCTTCTCGAACACGACCACGACCTCGCGTCCGCTGACCGCGGCTCCGTCGTGGTCGACGACGAGCGCGTCGAGGATCAGGTCCCGGCCGCTGCCCACGTAGGGCGAGGCGAGCTTGAGCCCGACGTAGACCTCGGCGGGATGGACGAGGACCGTGGTCGAGCCGGCCCAGGCCTGGCGGTTCACGTCCTGGACCGTCGCGCTGGCGCTGATCGTGAGCGGCGTGGTGGTGGCGCGCAGGTCGACCGCCACGTGGTGCTTGCCGGTCGCGCCGGTCCGGCCGGCGAGGTGCTGAGTGTGGAGGGCCGGGGGGTGGCTGGGGCCGAAGCGGGCGTGCCGCCCGCGGCTCAGGCGGCCGTAGCTGTGGCGCGCCCACCAGGGGACGTAGTTGCCGAAGGCGAACTCGCTCCGGTTGGGGGGCGTGAAGCTGCCCGGGCGAGCCTCGACCTTCCACTTCACGGGCGCGTTGGGCAGCGCGCCGCCGGCGAAGTAGCTGGCCTTGGCGCTGAGGGTCAGCGCCTCACCGCCGAAGTGAGGCCCGGCGCTGCCGACGCTGGCCTCGACCTCGAACTCGGGGCGGCGGAACTCGGCGACCTGGAAGGTGTGCGCGTGGCCCGCCGAGAAGTAGAGGCGCGCCTGGCCGACGTGGATCGTGTCGGGGAGCTCGAAGCTGAGCGTGAAGCTGCCCCAGGCGTCGAACTCGGCCCGGCCCTTGGCGATCTCTTGTCCGTGCGCGTCGACGACGCGCCAGTCACCGCGGGGCGCCGCGCCGAGCGGGAGGATGTCGCCCCCCTCGGCCGAGTCGTAGCGGCGCACCCAGCCCTTGACCTTGACGGTCTCCTTGGGCCGGTAGAGGTGCCGGTCGTCGAAGCTGAACCAGCGCAGGCTCACGCCCGGATTGCTCGAGCGCCAGTAGCCCGGCAGGAGCACGGTGTCGCCTCCGTGGCTGGCGAGGAGCACCTCGCGTCGCCCGCCGAGGGGCAGGCGGGCCAGGCCGCTGTCGTCCGCGCTGACCGCGGCGCCGCCGAGGAAGCGCACCTGCGCGCCGCCGACGGGCGAGCCGTCCTTCAGGCGCGTGACCCAGGCCAGGGCCTCCTTGGCGTCGTGGGCCGTGCTCACGCCGAGCTGGGTGGCTTGGACCCACACGTCGACCCGCGGCTTCCAGCGGTTCTTCCAGGTGTAGGGCTCGACGCTCACGACGGCGTGGCCGGTCCCCTTGGTGAGCGCCCGCGAGATGTCGACCTTCGTCTTGACCCAGGCCTCGTCCGAGCCGGGCACGTCGACGACCTCGTCGAACACGGTCGCGCCTGGGGCGGGCGGCGGGCCGCCGCGGTTGTGGCGACCGCGCTTCCAGGCCTGGAAGCGCTGCCAGTCGCGCTCCGGGTTCACGCGATAGATCCGGACCTGGAGCTTGGGGATCGCGATCGAGCGCACCTCGAGCTCGGGGTCGCCCGAGGGGTCGAGGATCAGCACCTGCTGGCCGATCCCGCTCAGCTGCGGGTGGGGCGCGGTGGTCTGGAAGGTGAGCGAGCGGTCCTGGCCCAGGGTCTGCCCGAAGCGGTCGAGGAGCTTGGCCGAGACGGTGCAGGTGTAGCGGGTGTTGGCGCGGGTCAAGCCGCGCAGGACCACGCTGCGCCCGTGGCAGGCCACGTCGAGGGCCTCGATCTCGGGGTCGAAGGCGAAGCTCGACTTGGCGAAGGCCTTGGCGTCGAGGGGGTTGTTGAACTCGATCGTGAAGGGCGCGCCCGGGGGGCAGTCGCGGCCCCAGCCGGAGCGGTGGCGGACGATCTTCAGCGGACCGTAGGTGCGGAAGGAGAAGCTGTGGGGCTGCTCGCTCCGGCGCGGGCCCTCGGCCGAGGGCGTGCCGGGGCCGACGTCCACGCGGATCTGCTGGTCGCCGGGGAGCGGAGCGGCGGGCTTGAAGAGCAGCGCGCGCTCGGGCTGCGGGATCACCCGACCGGCGCGCTCCTCCTCGCTCGCCAGGCGGAGGGCGATCGGCTCGCCCTGCGCGCTGACCTTGATCGAGGCGAGCACGGCCTCGGGGTCCACGCGCTGATCGAAGCGCACCATGAGCAGGGGCTCGAGCACGGTCGGCCCGCCCTGGGGCGAGCTCGCCACGACCTTGGGCGCGGGGGTGCGGAAGCTCCAGCGCAGCGCCTCGCCCAGCTGGGTTCCGTCGGCCGCCGCGACCCCGGCCGGCACCTCGACCTGGAACTCGGTCGCCATCGGGAAGCGCTCGGCCTCGGGCTCGAACACCAAGGTCCGGGTCCCGAGCCAGCGCCAGCGCCCGGGGACGGTCGGGCTGAGCTTGGCGGGGAAGGGGCCCTCGGCCAGGTGTCCGACCGAGCCGAGCGCGACCATGGGCCGGCTGAAGCTCAGCGACACGTGCGGCGCGAGGGGCACGTCACCTTCGGGCTGATAGCGGAGCACCTTCAGGGGGCCAGGCTCGGCCGCCGGAGGAGCGTCGGGCTTGGCGGGCGGCGGGAAGGGCGTCTTGATCGTGTCGCCGGTCAGCTTGGGCGGAGGCGGCCCCTCGCGGCGGGCGAAGTCCTTGGTCTGGGCGGGCTCCAGCTCGGGCAGGCGCCCCAGCAGGGTCTTGGTGTCCGCCTCGGGGAGGGTCTTGGCGTCGGCCGCGGGGACGGGCTGATAGCCAGCCCCGCTCGGCGGCGCGGACTCCCGCAGCCCGAACACGGGGCCCTCGTCCTCGTTCCCCTTCTCGGTCGAGCCGACGGCGACGAAGCCGCTCTGGACCTCTCCGACGCCGCCGACCTCGGAGTCCGGCGCGTCGGACTTGCCGCTGCCGCCGGGGCAGCCGGCAGCGAGGAGGAGCGCCGAGAGGGCGGGGAGCAGGGCCAGTGAGCGCCAGGTGCGAGCCATGGAGCCTCCAAACTGGGGTGGGGTGCGGGGGATCGAGGTGCATACACAAGCTCGACCGCTCCGCTGGGGACGCGGCACTCTAAGTCATGGTGAGACAATGCCTGGTCGAGTGCAGGGAGACCTTACGCTCGGGCGGAAAGGGGTGACTCGCCCTCCGAGAGCAAAGGACTTCGGCTGGAGCAGCCTTCGCTTCTCACTCGGCCATGAGCACGGACGAACCCTTCTTTGGCGCGACCCCTCAGGCCAACGCGGGACCGGCCCGCGAGGACGAGCGCAAGGCGGCCCGCCTGCGCGCCTTCGAGGAGCGCCTCCTGCGCCAGCGCGCCGAGCAGGCGCAGGCCCAGGACCAGGCCCGCGCTGCGATCGAGCAGCGCCGGCGGGAGCGCGCCGAGCGGATCGCGCGCCGGGAGGCCGAGGTCGCGGCTCGGCGCGAGCGCCGGCGCAGCGAGCGCCTGAGCGACCAGGCCGAGCGCCGCCGGCGCGAGCGGGAGGCCTACGAAGCCCAGCAGCTGGCGAGCGACGATCCCTTCGCCAAGTTCCGCGCCGAGAAGATCGCGCTGGAGGAGGGCGCCGAGGCGAGCGCGGCTCCCCGCGACGAGCCTGCTGACGCTTCGCCCCGGCTCCCCGTCGACGCTCCGAACTCGAACTCGGTCGAGCGCCTGGCGGCGAACCTGCAGGCGCGGCTGGCGGCCCGTGAGCAGGAGCGCCGGCAGG
>CALDQK010000410.1 GCA_937911525.1 uncultured bacterium | reverse complement strand
CCGAGAGATCGGCAGATCTCTCGGACGCCTTTTGGCGGCCCATAGCGTCTAGCGCGGCCAGAGCAGGGGGCGCTCGCCCTGCGCCCCCTCGACCTCGGACTCGATCCGAGTGATGTCAGCGAAGCCCGGATCGCCCTCGAAGCGGCACTCGCTCAGCTCGACGCGGGAGCGGATCGCGTGGAGCGCGCTGCCCACTTCGTCGGGGGCGTGGTGAAAGCAGTCCTCGAAGCGGGTTCGCTGGAGCTTGGCCTTCGAGTCCACCAGCCACAGCGCCGTCGCCCCGCAGCGGAGGAAGGTCGAGTCGCTGACCTCGACCCGTCCGCGCTCGGTCGCTCGGATCGCCTCGACGGTTCCACCGCTGAGGTCGGTCAAGCGGGTGTGACGGACGATCAAGGTCCCGCCCAGGAGGACGATCCGTGGCCCCTTGGGAGGAGGGCCCCCGGGCACCGGCGCCAGGAAGATCGGCTCCTCCTCGCTCCCGAGCAGCTCCAGGCGGCCTCGAACCCAGATCAGCCCGTCCGGCGCGAACCCCAGGCGAGCGCCGGCAGGGACCACCACCCGCTCGTCGGGCTGGATCCAGAGCTCTCGCACGAAGCGGTAGTGGCCTGGGGCGACCTGGCAGGGGTAGAGCAGGTCGGTGTCCCGGGGGTCTGGCGCTTCCGGCTCGAGGGGCACGCAGAGGCGGAAGCCGGTCATCCCGTCGCGACCGTGCGGAACCTCCGAGCTGCGGTCGGCGACGTGCAGCTTGATCACCCCTCTCGTGTTGGCGATGTCCGCGCAGCCCCGAACGACCCTCAGCGGCTCCTTCCAGGCGGCGTGCTTCGCGAGCTGATCGCGCCAGCTGCCCGTCCATTCGCGCACGTTTCCGGCCAGGTTCAGGCAGCCAAAGAGGCTCTGGTCGCCTGGGTCGTTGGGCTTGGAGACGGGGCCGAAGCGGGGGACACCTGGCTCGCCGACGCGCTGGACTCGCCAATCCTCGAGCCCCTGCGCTGCGCAGGACCACTCCTGCTCGCTCGGCAAGCGCCCGCCCGCCCAGCGGCAGTAGGCCTCGGCGTCGAACCAGCTGACGAACACGGCCGGCTGCTCGCTGGGGCCGCGCGAATCGGAGGGGACGCGACCGCTCTCCTGGGCGAAGCGCAGATAGTGCGCGCGCGAGACCTCGGACACGCCCATGAACACGCCGCGCTCCAAGCGGGCGCGCTCGGTGCGAGAGCCCTCGCTCGACATCAGCTGGACCGCCTTCCTGAACTCGCCGGGGGGGATCCAGCACAGGAGCGAGCCGTCGCGCTCGCAGCGGAAGAGGCGCTGGGAGGGCTCGTAGCGCAGTCCCGCTGGGAGCCTGGGCGGCGGCGGGAGCGAGGCGCCGGCCAGCGGGACGTAGCGGACGTCGCAGGAGCGGCGGGTGCGCCATTCGTCCCAGCGGGCCTCGATCACGAGCCGGTTGGTGCTGGCGCTGAGCGGGGCCTCCAACACGAGCTCCTGTCCGGGCGTGAGCGAGCGCCAGCGCCCTCCCCCCAGGCGGACCTTGGCTTCGCCCTCCAGGCGCGGCGTCTCGCTGAGGCTGATCCGCAGGCGGACCTCGGGCAGCCAGGTCGCCGTCGTCAAGGGCGCGACGCGCAGCTCGGGCTCCAGGCGCGCCTGCGACGTCGTCGAGCCAGGGCCGGGTCCCTCGCTGCGAGCGCGAAGCCCGAGGCCGAGCACGAGAGCTGCCACCCCGAGCGCGAGCGCCGCCAGCCCTGCGCTTCGCCAGGAGCGAGCGGGCGCCGGCGAGCTCCCTTCGCCGCGCAGGTCTCGCGCCAGGGCGGCGGCGTCCGGGTAGCGCTCGGCGGGGTCCTTGGCGAGGCAGCGCAGACAGATCCGCTCCAGCTCGGGGTCGACCTCAGGCACCAGCTCGCGGGGCGGACGCGGGGGCTCGCTGTTGACGCGCGCCAGCAGCGCCAGCGCGTGTCCACCCCGGAAGGGGGGCTCGCCGGTGAGCGCCGCGTAGAGGGTCGCGCCCAGGCCGTAGACGTCGCAGCGGGCGTCGACCCGCTCGCCGCGCGCTTGCTCAGGGCTCATGTAGGCCGGGGTCCCCATCACCTCGCCGGTCTCGGTCAGGCGCGTGCGGTCGCTGATGCGAGCCAGGCCGAAGTCGACCAGGAGCGGGCCCCGCTCCGGGTGGAGCAGCACGTTGGCGGGCTTGAGGTCGCGGTGCAGGATCCCCGCCGCGTGGACGCGGGCCAGCGTCTCGGCCAGGCCCTGGGTCAGCGCGGCAGCCTCTGCGCTGGGGAGCGCTCCCTCCCGGCGCAGGCGCGCGGCGAGGCTCTCGCCTTGGATCAGCTCCATGTCGACGTAGGGCTGCCCCTCGGCCAGGCCGGTGGAGTGGACCCGGACCACCCCGGGCAGGGCGAGCTGCGCCAGGGCCTCGGCCTCGCGGCGGAGCCGGAGCACCTCCTCGGGGTCGGCCCCGGGCAAGAGCACCTTGAGCGCGACGTGGCGCTGGGCTCGCTCGTCGAAGGCGCGGTAGACCGCGCCCATGCCGCCGCGTCCCAGCTCGGCTTCGAGTCGGTAGGGACCGAGGCGGCCGAGGCTCACTCCTCGCGCGGGGTGGCTGGCTCGGCGGGCGGGAAGGGCGGCGGGCCCGGCTGGGCCCGGATCAAGCGCTCCAGGTCCACCACCGGCTTGTCGAAGAGCACGCCGAGGACCTCGCCGCCCTCGAGCATCGCCCAGCGCTCGCGCTCGCCGCGGGTCGCGCCGATCAGGAGCACGTGCTCGCTCGGCTCGGCCTCGGTCTCGCCGCGGGAGCGGATCGTGATCCGCAGGGCGGGGGCGTCGAGGCCGGTCTCGGCCAGGCGGGTCCTGGTGGCGGGCTCGGTGCGGCTGATCCGCAGGGTCTCGAACTGCCCCTCGAGCAGGTCTTCCAGCGCGCCGTAGGCGGCCTGGGGCATCAGCCCCTCCTCGCAGGCGAACTTCCAGGGGGCGTCCCAGCGCCAGTTGGCGCTCGGCTTGACGGCTGACCAGGCCATGACGCCATCGCGCTCGACGCTGACCTCGCGCACGCCCCACACGTCGAGGCGGAGCAGCACGTGCTGCTTGCCGAAGCCCTTGGCGATCCGGTCGCGGAAGGAGGCGTCGATCAAGCCGATCGAGCGCCCGCCCTCGGCCATGGCGTAGACGCTGGTGCCGACTCGATCGCCGAGGAGCAGGGTCCGGGCGACCCGCTTGCGCTCGCTGCCCTCGAAGGTCTCGACCTCGATCTCGAAGCGCTCGGGCCGCTCCAGACCGTAGTCGGCCAGCTCGGCGCCGGCGCTGCGCGCCACGTAGCGCTGCGCGTTCAGGTCGTCGAAGTTCTTCATGTAGGCCTTGAAGGCCTCGGGGTCGGCGTCGGGCTGGCCCGTGACGCGCCACTCCATTTGGCCCTGCGGGTTGGCGGGGTCCTTGGGCAGCCACTTGGCTGTGAGCAGGACCTCGCCCTCGCGGTCCTTGACCACGATCTGGCGCGCGTCCCAGGAGCTGGCCTGGAAGATCCGCTTGCTGAGCAGGTCGAGGGGGCCCGCGGCGAGGTCGGCCACCAGGGCGCCGATCTCGACCGCGTAGCGGTGGGCGACGGGCGGCGCGTCGGGGCCCGCGGGGTTGGGCAGGAGCCGCTCGACGGCGAACACGCCCGTCTCGAGCTGGTCGCCGATCGTGATCACGTGGCGGTAGTCGCGCTCCCAGAGCTCCAGCTTGACCCCGGGCTCGGCCAGGCCCAGCTCGGCGGCGGGCGCGTCGAGCCGCTCGCGGATCTTCAGCTCGAGCAGCGCGCTGATCAGGCTCTCGACGGCGGTCTTGTCGCAGGCGGGGTCGCCCTCCTCGACGAAGCGCCAGCCGGCGTCCTTGTCGTCCTCGACCTTCCAGCGCGTCTCGCCGACCTCGGCCCCCAGGGCGCTCACGCCCTCGACCTTGGCGAGCACCGGGAAGAGCACCGGGTCGAGGTAGTCGCGGGCGGGGATCTTGACCAGCGCGTCGAGGGAGGCGGCGGGGACGCCGTAGACGACGCTCGGGCGCGAGGCCAGGCGTCCGTAGCGCTCCTTGACCCGCCCCTCGATCCAGTCGCCCAGCTCGAGCGAGTCCTCGCCCTGCTCCGTGCGCAAGCGGAGCACGACCTGCGGCGAGGCCAGGCCGAAGCGCTCGAGCGCGGCCGCGTCGGGCGCGTCGGCCTCGATGCTGGCGGCCCCGAGCGCGCGCAGGGTCTCGACCAGCTCGGTCACCTTGGCGGGCTCGGCCAGGTCGCCCTCGGCGCCGCCCACGCGCCAGCCGCCGGGCGCGCGCAGGAGGGTTACGCCTGCGCTGGCCACGTTCGCCACGCTGGCGCTGACCTCGCGCACGGCCTCCTCTTCGCCGCTGAGCAGGGTCCGGTTGCGCCAGGTCCAGCTGGGCCGGGTCAGCTCCTGGTGCAGCGCCAGGGGGAGGTAGTAGAGGCGATCGGCGTAGGCCTCGCCCACCAGGCGCAGGGCGACCTCGCCGCCGATCGGCTCGGCCAGCTCGAAGCTGAAGGGCGCCAGGCCCTCGCGGCGGGTGATCGTGACCTTGAGCGCGGGCGTGAAGCCAGCCAGCTGCTCGAGCGCCGGCTTGCCCGTGAGCGGCTTGCGCCCGATTCGGGCCGTCTCGATCCGCTTGAGCAGGCGGAAGATCTGCTGATCGTCGCCGCGGTCCTCGACGGGCGAGGTCATCTGCCAGCCGGTCGGAGCGCGCTGCCCCTCCTCGGTCTGGTCCATGTGGGTGAGGTCCGACTCCTTGGGCTCGCGCGTGATCCGCACGGTCTCTTCGCCGCGCTGGATCTCGACGCCGATCACGTTGAAGGGCGTCTTGTAGGCGAAGGCCTCGCTGAACACCTGGCCCTCGACCTGGCTGATCTCGACCGAGGAGCGGGTCTGCCCCTCGCCCAGGGCGACCCAGGCGCCGAGGGCCACGACGGCCACCAGCAGGATCAGGTTGGTGACCCAGGGGTTGGTCTCGGCCTCGAGGGGCGGCGGCGGCGGAGCGGCGTGAGCTGGGGCGTCGCTCATGGCTATCTCCTCCGGATCGCCCAGGCCAGGATCCCCAGCGCGATCGCGAGGATCGGCAGCCCGGGGAAGGCCAGGAGCTTGAGCCGGCGCGCCTGCTCGTCGGTCATGTCGAGCCGGTGCTTGCCCTTGTGCTTGGCCTTGCCCACGAGCTGGCGCTCGCGCTCGAGGCACCAGTTGAGCGAGTTCAGGAACAGGGTCAGGTTGGTGTAGACGCGCTTGCTCAGCAGCTCGTTGGCGAAGCAGTCGGCGTCGCCGACCACGATCACCCGGCTGCGGGGCGCGTCCTGCTCCTTGCCCAGGGTGCGCTCGCTCGCGATCGCGAGCGCGAAGGGCCCGGGGCGGTGGCTGGAGTCGCGCGGGTCGAAGGGGTTGCCGAAGCCGCGGAAGTACTTGCCCTTCTCGCGCTCGGTCTCGATCAGCTCCTCGGCCTGGGCGCCCAGGGCCGGGACCCGCCGCACGGCGCGGGCCTGGAGCAGGGCGAAGCGGCGCGTCTCGCGCAGGAAGGGGGCCGTGATCGGGTGCCGCTTGCCGTAGCCGACGAAGTGCTCGAGGAGCACCGCCAGCTTGTTCTCGCCCGTGTCCTTGACCTGGAAGGGGAGCGCGACCAGCCAGTCCTCGAGCAGGATCCCGTAGTCGTTGCGGAGCACCTCCTCGAGGCCGAGGTCGAGCCAGCTCGGCTCGCCGGTCTCGGGGTCGCGCTCGGCCTGCACGTCGCCGAGGTAGATCAGCTCCCCGCCGCGCTTGAGGTAGGCCTCGATCGCCTGGACCTCGCGCTCGCTGAGGGGCGAGCGGGGGTCGGCCACCACGAGCACGTCGCAGGTCTCGGGGACCTCGAAGTCCTCCTCGAGCAGGTTGAGGTCCTTGACCTCGAACCCGCGCTCGCGCAGGCGCTCGACCAGGTAGGAGAGCCCGCGCCCGTCCATGGCGCCGATCCCGCGCTCGCCGTGGCCCGAGAGGAACTGGACCACCGGCTTGCGGTCGTCGATCACCTGCAGGATCGCGGTCGTGATCACCTGCTCGCCCAGGAACACGCGCGAGCGGTCGCTCGGGCGCCGGCCGATCTCCTCGCGCCAGAGGTCGGTCGCCGCCACGCGCCGGCTCTTCTCGACCTGGAACACGTCGCCCTCGCGCTTGCCGCGCTGGACGATCAGGCCCCACAGGGCCGCGTTGCTCGTGTCGCCCTCGATCCCCAGCCGCTCGAGCTCGGCGGCTCGCTCGGCGGGGTCCTTCCAGGCCAGGGGGTCGAACTCGTGGCTCTCGATGCGCGGGTTGACCGAGGTGTATTGCTCGATCAGCTCGCGCACCTCGCGGATCCCCTGCTGGGTGCGCGCGTCGGGGAGCACGGTCACGATCCGGATCTGGGCGCTGGTGATCCCCTCGATGCGGATCCGCGACTCGTCGGAGAGCGAATAGAGCCCCTCGCTGGTCAGGTCGACCCGGAACAGCTCGTGGCGGGCCAACACGTAGCTCGAGAGGCCGAGCAGCGAGACGGCCAGGATCACCTGGATCGCGACGTTGAGCAGCTCCCGGAAGCGCCGGTGCGCGAACAGGACCTGCGGCGCGCGCACGAGGCGCATCCCGAGCGAGGCGTCGGCCAGGCGCTCGTCCAGCTCGCCGCCGGCGCCCGTGGCGAAGTGCGGGTTGCGGGTCGCGTGCAGGATCAGCAGCGCGCCGCCCTGGATCGCGAGGAAGAGCCCCGCTGCCTTGAGGAAGAGGTCGCGCTTCTGCTCGATCTCGGTGGCGAGGTCCATGTTCTCGGGCGCCACGAGGGTCCGCCCGATCAAGAACACGACGCCGAGCACGAGCGAGATCAGGCCCATCAGGCCGAGCGCGCTCTTCCCCTGCTCGGGGGCGTGGCTGTGGTGTCCGGCCTGCTGGCCTGGGTTTGGCTGGGGCTGGCTCACGGCGCTACCTCCAGCTCTGGGCGGCCAGGCCGCGCGCTGCGAGGTAGAGGAAGAACACCGTGTTCGTGCCGAAGAACACGAAGGAGCGCCAGGGCAGGATCCCGCTCGCCATCTCGTTCTGGTGGTCGACCACGCTCAGGTAGGCCATGACCTGTTTGACCTCGGGGCTGAGGCCGCGCTTGGGAATGAACTGGATCAGGACGGCGACCACGATCAGGACCAGGGCCGCCAGCATGTAGGCCACGATCTGGCTGCGCGTGAGCGAGCTCGCGAAGAGACCGATCGCGCAGAAGAAGCAGCCGACGAGGAGCAGGCCCACGTAGCCGCCCAGGATCGGCCCCCAGTCCCACTCGGTCGCGTAGCTGCGCAACAGGAAGGCGTAGCAGAGCGACATGCTGACCATGAACACGTAGTAGCCGACGGTGCACAGGAACTTGCTGAGCACCACCTGGCTCTCGGTCACGGGCGCGGTCAGGAGCATCTCGAGGCTCTTGACCTGCCGCTCTTCGGCGATCAGGCGCATGGTCAGGCCCGGGCAGATCAGGACCAGCGAGAGCCAGAGCATGAAGTTGTTGGTCAGGTAGTAGGACGCCGGCTGGCGAATGTTGGCCGCCTGATAGGACGAGTAGTAGTCGATCAGGAGCAGCATCATGATCCCGTTGAACACGAGGAACACGAAGAGCAGCACGTAGGCCATTGGGTGCAGGAACACCCGCTTCAGCTCGCGCCAGGTCAGCGCGGAGAGGCCCGAGAACCACCAGCCCTCGCAGGGCAGGCCGAAGGGGTTCAGCTTGCGGCTCGGGCGCCGCCCGGTCAGGAGCGCGACCAGCCCGATCAAGGCCGGGTAGCCGGGCACGACCACGGCGGCCAGGCGGATCACCGAGAGCACGCGCGCGTTGGTGGTCCCGAAGTCGGTCGCGTAGACGCGCTGGACCAGCAGCGCGCCCAGGCCGCCGAAGAGGAGCAGCCAGGCGAGGCCGATCAGGCGGGTCAGGGGATCGCGCGCGAGGCCCACGGGGACAGGGGCGGGGACGGGAGCGGAGACGGTGCCGGAGCCAGGGCCGGGAACGGAGCCGGAGCCGGGAACGGAGCCGGAGCCGGGGCCGGGAACGGGGCCGGTGCTCGAGTCGGAGTCGGACTCGGAGTCGGACTCGGACTCGGTCGTCGGTGCTTCGGTCGTCGGTGCTTCGGTCTCGGACTCGGTCGTCGGAGCTTCGGGCTCGGACTCGGTCGTCGGTGCTTCGGTCTCGGACTCGGTCGTCGGTG
>CALDQK010000409.1 GCA_937911525.1 uncultured bacterium | reverse complement strand
ACGCCTTGCCGCCAGCCGCGGCCAAGCGGCGCGCCCCCAGCTCGGCCGAGCAGGCGCGCCCCCCGCGCGCGCCGCGCGGGGCTCCGGGGCGTCCAGCGCCGGCGCCCGCCCCAGGCGGGGCGCGGCCTCCGCGCGCGCCGGCGAGCTCGGACCTGCTGCCGGCGCTGCCGGCCGTGGGCATGGGGGACTCGATCGGGGGGATCACCGACACCGCGACCTTCGACTTCCGCGACCTCGTCGCCCTCGAGGAGATCCAAATCGAGGACTCGAGCAGCCCCCCGCTGCCGACACCAGGCGCTCCGCCTGCGCCGCCCAAGCCGATCCCTCAGCGCCGGCAGCGCGCGGTCCAGCAGGTCAACGCGCGCAGCCTGGGGGTGCTGATCCACCGCCAGGGCCAGCCCGCGGTCAAGATCATGCTCCCGCGCAACACCAAGCTCCCGGCGACGGAGCGGCAGCAGTTCTATACGCTCAACGACAACCAGACGGGCGTGAAGGTGGTCGTGCTCGAGGGAGAAGAGCGCGACCCCGAGATGTGCACTCGGATCGGCGAGTGCATCATCAGCGGCCTGCCGGCGCGGCCCAAGGGCCAGCCCGTCGAGATCGGCTACAGCTACGACGAGGACGGTCAGATCCTCGTGACCGCGGTCGACCTCGGCTCGGGGATCCAGGCCCGCGTGGAGCTCAAGCGCGAGGGCTCGCTGGACCGGCGCGAAATGGCCGCCGCGGCCCAGTGGCTCGACGGGGTATGCAGGTAGCGCGCTCGGCGCCTCCTCGACCCTTCGCGACGCCTATACTTGCGCGGCCATGAGCAGTGAGGAGAACTCGGAAGACCCGCGCATGACCCTCGGGCAGCACCTCGAGGAGCTGCGCTGGCGCCTGCTCAAGGCGATCGGCTGGATCCTGCTGGCGGCGATCGGCTGCCTCTCGGTCCAGCAGAAGCTCATGGACTGGGCGACCTACCCGCACCGCAAGGTGACCAACACGCTGCGGGACGAGGTCCGCTTCGGGAAGGCGCCCGACGAAGCCCGGGACGTCCTCGCGGAGCTGACGGAGACCAACGAGGCCCTGGCCGGGGAGCTCGAAGAGGCCCGCCGCGCCGAGCTGCGCCTGGCAGAGGACTTCGCCAGCGCGGTCCCCAAGCTGCAGGAGCTGCGTCGCCAGCAGGCCGAGATCATGGCCAAGGTGCGCTCGCTCAACCGTCGGCTGGGCGAAGTCAGCTCGCCGACGCCCGAGGTGCTGGCGCCCCTGCGCGCCGAGCGCGAGGCGCTCCTGGCGGAGGCGGCCAAGCTCCACCTGCGCTATGAGCGCGAGGCGAAGCCCTACGTCGACCTGCGCAGCCGGGCGCCCGACATGCGCCTGATGGATATCAAGTATCAGGGCCCCTTCCTCAGCTACCTCAAGCTGGCCCTGGTGTGCGCGATCTTCGTCGCCTCGCCGCTGGTGGCGCGCGAGCTGTGGGGCTTCGTGGCGGTCGGCCTCTATCCGCACGAGAAGCGCTACGTGAACCTGCTGGCCCCGATCTCGCTCGGGCTCTTCGTGTGCGGCGGGATCTTCGGCTACTTCGTGCTGATCCCGGTGGGGCTCTACTTCCTGGCTACCTACGCGCCGCCCGAAATGATGGCGGGCAGCTTCGCCCTCTCGGACTACCTCTCGCTCTTCATGACGCTGACGGTGGTGGTTGGGCTGGTGTTCGAGCTCCCGCTCGTGATGAGCTTCTTCACCCTGATCGGGGTGTTCGATGCCGAGACCTATCGCAACTACCGCCAGTACTTCCTGCTCGCGGCGCCGATCATCGGGGCGGTCTTCACGCCTCCAGACCCCTTCACGCAGGTCTTGCTCGCGCTGCCGATGATCCTGCTCTACGAGATCGGGATCCTCTCGAGCGTGGTCATAGGCTCTCGCCGCGCTGCCGAGGACGAGGAGGAGGAGGAGGGCCCGCCTCCGCCTGCGAGCGCTGGCGATCCGCGCCGGATCGAGCCCCTGGTCGAGCCGACCGCTGAGGCGCCTGCCCGAGAGGAGTCGAGCGAGGAGTCGAGCGAGGAGCCGCCCGTCGAGGAGTCGGCCGAGGAGCCGCCTGGGGAGGCGCCCGAGGAGGCGCCTGAGCCGGAGGTGGACCCATACGACGAGGACCCCGACTACGACCCCTACGCGGCCCAGATCGCGGCGCGAGCGGCGGAGAGCGGTGACTCGGACGATCCCTACGCTGGCCTCGTCGAGGAGCCCTCCGACTCCGAGGAGCCCACCGTCGCGCCGCCCGAGGAGGCGACCCCGGTCGAGCCTGAGGTGGATCCCTACGACGAAGACCCCGACTACGACCCCTACGCTCCCGTGCTGCGGGCGCCGGAGGGCGCGATCGTGCCCCGCGGCGGGCTCGAGGTCCCAGCCGAGCAGCCCGCTGCTGAGGACTCGGCCAGTGAGGCCACCGAGGACGCGAGCTCTGCAGAGGAGGCGAGCCCGGACGAGGGAGGGGAGGAGGAGCCCTCCTCTGAGGAGGAGGGGCCGAAGGGCTAGCTACCGCGCCCCAGGGTCGGGGCGGGGGATGCGCTTGGTCGGCTTGAAGCGCTGGGTGGTCTCCTCGTCGGTGCGCTCGCGCGCGCGCAGGAAGTCGGAGAACCACATGTTGAGCGAGTCCTCCTGGGGCTCGAGCTCTCGGGTGAAGCGGTACTCCGCGCGCCGGAGGTTGAGCAGGTGCTCGAGCGCGCGCAGCGAGCTGCCGTAGCCGGGGACGTCGGCGGTCATGATCCGGCCCAGGCAGTAGACGACCTTGCCGCGGCCCTTGTCGCCCTTGGACTTGTTGGGGTCGAAGGTGAACTCGAGGGTGCCCGTGCGCCGCTCGCTCTCGAGGCGCTCGAAGAGCTCGCGCGAGCTGAGGATCCCAGGTCCGAGCAGGCCGGAGAGGTCCGGCATGTCGTCCGAGAAGAGGGTCACGAAGTCGTCGGTCTCGCGCAGGATCGCGGGGGTCTCGCCGCAGCCGAGGAGCTGGATGCGCAAGATGAAGGGCCCGACGCCGATCTTGGCCTTGTTGCGCAGGGGCTCGGCCGCGCCGACGGGCTGCTCGTCGACGGTCGTGCCGTTCTGGCTGCCGTTGTCGAAGATCACCGGGCGCTCGATCGAAGGGTCCCAGGTGATCCGCGCGTGGAAGCGCGACACCATGGCGTCCTCGAGCACGATGTCGTTGTCGCGGTGGCGGCCGATCCGCAGACTCTGCCCAGGTCGGAGATCGAAATCCCCGAACTCCAGGCTGTGAATCACGCAGCGGCGCTCATCCTGACTCATCGTCCCCCGACGTCTTGGCTTTCTTTATATCCGCCGCGCGCGGAATAGGGGGTGTCCCTAGTCGCCCTTGTAGCGGCCGAGGAAGTCGCCGCTGCGGGTGTCGACCTGGATCTTGTCGCCCACGTTGATGTGCTGAGGCGCCTTGACCTCGAGCCCCGTCTCGCACACGACGCGCTTGGTGACGTTGGTCGCGGTGTCGCCGCGGATCGCGGGCTCGGCCTCGGTGACCTCGAGCACGACCGAGGCCGAGAGCTCGATGTCGACCGGCTTCTCCTCCACATAGAGGACCTGGACCTCGGCGTTGTAGGGGATATAGGGCATGACCTCGCCGACGAGGTCCTTGTCGAGGGTGAACTGCTCGAAGGTCTCGTTGTCCATGAACACCCAGCCGTTGCCCTCTTCGTAGAGGTACTGGCAGGTGCGCTTGGAGGCCCAGAGCGTCTCGATGTTGCTGTTGGAGTTGTAGCGCTTGGAGATGTTGGCGCCCGTCTCCACGTTCTTGAGCTTGAAGGTGACGATTCCGCCCTTGTTGCCAGGGGTGTTCAGGTGGTGATCGAGCACCTTGAAGGCTTGCCCATCGATCTTGACCACCTGGCCCTTGCGCACCTGAGCTACGGGAATGCCAGCCATTTGGACCTCCTAGCGCAGCCCCTCGGCTGCGGGGCGAGGAGTCTATCAGCAGATTGCGCTAAGTGGTGGCTGGAATAGGCTTTCCGGCCAGCTCAGGGGACCGGGGTCTCGGCCAGGATCCCGCGCGCTTCGCGGCTCTCGAGGAGGTCCTTGATCTGGCGCTCCCCCTTGCGGCGCGCGCGCGCCTTGAGGGTCGGGAAGGCGTCGAAGTTGATCACGAAGGTGGCGTGGCGCAGGTGGCCGACCAGGCGCTCGATCTCGGCGTGGGGGATCAGAGCAGCTTGGTGCCCCTTGGCGACCAGCTCCTCGTGGATCGTCTGGCCCGTGGTGCGCCACTGCTCGTCGGAGCCGAGCCGCGGGGCGAAGCTCAGCCCGTAGCGGCGCAGCAGCTCCACTCGGTAGATCGCGTGGCAGGGACGGACGTAGCTGGCCTCGGGGCGAGGGGGCTCCCGGCGCACCCACTGCACGAAGCGCTTGGCGCGCCCGCCAGGGAACTTGAGCGCGCCGGCGTGGCTGGCCTCGTCGCCGAGGGCCGCCACGAAGTCGGCCAGCCAGCCCTCGCGGCGCACCCAGGCGTCGCTGTCGAGGGTCAGCAGGTAGGGCGTCTCGCAGGCGGCGAGGGCCGCGTCCAGCGAGGCGCCGTGCTCCGGGGCCCCGTCGTGGACCGCGCCCTCCCGCTGGATCAGGTCGATCAGGCCCCGCTCGGCCGCTCCGTCGACGGTGACGCGCGAGGCGTCGTCGGAGTCGTTGTCGACGACCAGGATCCGGTGGGGGTGCTTGGTGAAGCGCACCAGGCTCGCCAGGCACAGGCGCAGCAGCGATCCCGTGTTCCAGTTGGGGATCGCGATCGTGACCGAATCGGCGCAGCCCGCCGGGTCGCTCAGCGCCCCCACTCGCTCAGCGGCCCCGGCCGCCCCGGCCGCGGCCCTTGCGGCCGCCGCCCTTGCCCGGGCCGCGTCCGCCGCCCTTGCCCCCGCGTCCGCGGGCGCTGCGGTTGAGGATGTCGAGCAGCGCCGGCGAGAGCTGCTTGGCCATGGGGTGCTGGCTGGTGCGCCCGCCCTCGCGCTCGCGTCGGCGCGCGCGCTCCTCCTCGTTGGCCTGGGTGCGGTAGCCCTCGACCTCGTAGGTCGGCACCTGGAGGTTGATCAGCTTCTCGATCTCGGTGAGGAAGCTGCCGTCGTTGGGCGTAATGAAGGTGAAGGCGCGGCCGGTCTGGCCCATGCGCGCCGTCCGCCCCACGCGGTGCACGTAGTCCTCGGCGTTCTCGGGCACGTCGAAGTTCACGACGTGCGTCACGCCTTGAATGTCGAGGCCGCGAGCCGCGACGTCCGTCGCGATCAGGAGGTCGAGGTTGCCCTCGCGGAACTTGCGCAGGATCTGCTCGCGCTTGCGCTGATTGAGGTCGCTGTGGATCGGGCCCGCGTCGAGGCCAGCCTTGCGCAGGCGCTCGGTGACCTTGTCCGCGCCGCGCTTGGTGCGCGTGAACACGATCCCCTTCTCGGGGTCCTCGTCCTTGAGGAGGTGCGTGAGCAGGCCCATCTTGCGCTCGGGGTCGACCGAGATGACGAACTGCTCGACCGTCTTGACGGTCATCCGCTCCTCGCCCTTCTGCGAGGTGTAGATCAGCTCCGGATCGTCGGTGACCTGCTTGCTCAGGCGCAGGACCTCGTCGGGCATGGTCGCCGAGAGGAGCAGCGTCTGGCGGCCGTCTTCGGGGAGGCGCCGCGAGACCCAGTAGATGTCGTCCCGGAAGCCGAGGTCGAACATGCGGTCGGCCTCGTCGAGGATGAAGAAGCGGACCTCGTCGAGGCGGAGCGTGCGCCGGCGAATGTGGTCCATGACGCGCCCCGGCGTGCCGACGACCACGTCAGCGCCGTTGCGCATGGCGCGGAGCTGCGGCTCCATGGGCGCGCCGCCGTAGACGGGCACGCAGCGCAGGCCGGAGTAGGCGCTGAGCTGCTCGATCTGGCGGTAGATCTGGAGCGCGAGCTCGCGGGTCGGGCTGAGGATCACGGCAGCCGGGAGGCGGCCGGGCTCGAGCTCGCGGTCGCGCAGCAGCTCGATCAGCGGGATCGAGAAGGCGCCGGTCTTGCCCGTGCCGGTCCGGGCCTGCCCGACCACGTCGTTGCCCGAGAGCACGATCGGGATCACGAGGTCCTGGATCGGCGAGGGGGTCGACCAGCCCATGTCGTGGATCGCCTTGAGCAGCTGGGGCGAGAGGTCGAACTTCTGGAACTCGCCGCCGAAGTCCCCGTCCTCGGGGATCTCCTCGGCGCTGGCGCGGGCCTCGGCCAAGCGCGCTGACTCGCGCTTGCGCTCGACGGCTTTGCCCTCCTTGCGCCGCTCGCTGCGCTTCCGGCTGCGCTTCCGCTTGCGGCGCGGGCGCTCGTCGACCTCTTCCTCGTCGAGGTCGTCGCGGTGGAGGCCGCCCAGGGCGGCTTCATAGATGCTGCGCCGACGTCGCTTGCCGTCGTTGCGTGGGCGCGCGGTCCGAGCGGGGCGCTCCTCGCTCTGGTCGTCGTCGCCGTCGTAGAGGTTCGAGAACTCGATGCCCAAGGGATCTCTATCCGGTTGAAGAGGGCGCGCATTGTAGCCCCCAACTCCGCCGTCAGAAACCTCGGCTGAGATGGATGTCAGCGGCGCACGCTTCCGCGCTGTGAGCGGCTTGCGGCGAGCCCGCGGAGCGGAGACGATCCTGCGCATGTTCCTCGAGCTCTACGAGGGCGTGGGCGAGACGCGGCGCGTCCCGCTCGAGCCTGGCCTCACCCTGCGGATCGGTCGCACGGCTGACTGCGACCTCGTCCTGGGGGGCCCCGGCGTTTCGCGGCACCACTGCACGCTCAGCGTCGAGGGCGACCAGGTGCGCCTGGAGAACCACTCCTCGACCAAGGCCGGGACCCAGCTCAACGGGGCGCGGGTCGAGGGGCTGGCCGAGTTGAGCCCTGGCGACGAGGTCAGCGTGGGCGAGGTGGTGCTCGTGTTCCAGGCGGCTCAGCCGCCCGCGGCCGAGGCCCCGCGCAAGCGAGAGCGGGCCAAGCCTGAGCCTCCGGCCCCCGCGGCTGCCTCCTCCTCGGCGGAGGAGAGCGCCGAGGAGGCGAGCGCCGAGCCCGAGCGGCGCGATCCGCGGGCCGCGACCGAGGCCTTCCTGGCGCGGAAGCGGCAAGAGCAGCTCTTCCGGCGCGCGGTGTTCGCTCTCTGCGGGCTCGTCGCCCTGGGCACGGTCGCCTGGGTGATCTCGCGGCGCGCCCCCAGCGCCGAGCCTTCGCCCGTGGCGGGGCGCGAGCAGCCGGCGCGCCCCTCGACCAGCGAGGCCCCCGCCCCGCCGGCCGCGACGCGCGCGGCGGACGGGGCCTGGCAGGCGGTGCGCGAGAGCGCCCCGACGGGCCTGGGGGCTGCGCTGGAGGCCTTCGCCGCCGCCTACCCCGACGACCCGCGCGCCGGCGACGCGCGCTTCTTCGCGGAGCGGCTGCGCGCGGCGCCGGCCCGGAGCGAGGCCCCCCGCGCCCTGAGCGCCGTGGTGGACGCGATGCTCAAGGAGGCCGAGCGCCTGGTCGCGGCCAAGGAGCCGGCCCGCGCCAGCGCCGTGCTCGAGCTGGTCGGCGCCCTGTTGCCGGGCAGCCCGCAGGCGCGCCGGGCGACCCTGGAGCAGGCCAAGCTGGCCGAGGTCGCCAAGGAGGCCTTCGCCGAGCTGAGCGCGCACGCCCGCGAGGTCGCGGCGCGGCTCTCGCCGGTCCAGGCGATCGTGGCGGTGCTCGAGGCGAGCCCGCGCCTGCGCGGCCTGGGGGTCGACGGCGAGCTGGATCAGCTGGTGGCCGGCCTGGAGGAGGAGGCGGCCCAGGCCGCCGCCCGCCGCGGGCCGGTCCTGGCGCAGCGCAGCGGCGAGGCCTTCACCCTCGAGCAGGACCTGGTCAACGCGGCCCTGCGCCAGGACTACGAGCTGGCCTGGCGGCACGCGGACGCGCTCTTGCGCCTGCCCCTCGACGAGGAGCAGCGCCTGCGGGCCCATTGGCTGCGGCACCGGCTGCGCGGGCTGCAGGCGCTCTTCCAGGCGACCCTGGCGGCGGCGAAGGACCCCCAGCTCCCGCGCGAGCGGCGGCCGAGCTGCACCCTGCCGGGGAACCTGGTCGTGCGCCTGGTCGGGAGCGCCGGGCGCGAGGCGCAGCTGAAGACAGCGGCGGCGCCGGGCGAGTCGGCGGGGGAGCTGACCTGGCCCTGGACGCGCTTCGCGCCCAGCCAGCTGCAGGAGCTCTTCGCCGAGGTCCGGCCGGACGACCTCGAGCTGACCCTGGCCAAGGCTTTCCACGCCTTCCGCACCGGCCTGGACGAGCGCGGCGTGAGCCTGCTCCTGCCCTGGGCGGGGCGAAAGCGCAGCCAGGGCGAGGCCTGGTCGCTCTACAGCCTCGTGACCGGCGTGCCGGTGCCCGAGGGCGGCTTCGTCGTGTTCGAGGGCCAGCTGGTCTCGCCTGCGCGCCGGGACGAGATCCGCCAGGAGCGGCGCGAGGCGCGCGAGGCGGCGCGGGCCCTGGCTCAGCAGGCGCGCGAGGAGGACGACGCGGCGCGCCTGCGGCGGGTGCTCGCCAAGGTGCTGGCCTTCATGGACCAGGGGCACTACCAGGCGGGCCGCGCGGCCCTGGCCAAGCTGGCCGAGCGCCACGCCGACGTGCCGGGGGTCGGCGACGAGGCCAAGGCGCGGCTCGAGAGCCCGCTCTTGCGGCGGCGCGACCTTCGGCTGAGCAAGGAGCTGGGGCGCAACGGGCCGCCCAAGAACCGGCTGGATATCTACTTCCTCGGCGACGGCTACGTGTTCGACGACAAGAAGCAGCTCCAGTTCGACCGCCACGCCGACAGCGCGGCGAAGTTCTGCCAGCTGCAGGACTTCTTCAAGGAATACGACCAGTACATCAACTACTGGGCGCTGAACCTCGAGTCCAAGGACGAGGGGCTGACGCGGGACGGCCAGCGCAAGGAGACCGTGCTCGGGAGCGAGGTCAACGGCGGGGTCCACACCGTCGGCGACCGCGGGCGGGTGTTCGGGCTGCTGGACCGGCTCTTCCCCGGCGAGCACGACCGGCTGGCAGTGGTGCTCGGCAACGACCACGCCAGCGTGGCGACGGGCGGCGGGGGCACGGTCGCGGTGTGCAAGACGATGCTCGAGGCGACGCCCCACGAGATCGGGCACGCCTTCGGCGGGCTGGCGGACGAATACGACCAGGAGCCGACGCCCAACGCGGGGCCGCCCACCCCCTACACGGGCGCGCCGCGGGCGGTCCGGGTCAACGTGGTCGCGGCGCCGACGCGCAAGGGGGCCGAGGGCGCCGCGCCCTGGCAGGCCTGGCTCGACCCGAGCGGCGAGAAGAACTGGACGGGCAAGCCGATCGGCGCCTTCGAGGGCGCGAACCGCCAGCCCAAGGGCTACTGGCGACCGCAGCGCCAGTGCGTCATGCGCGACGTGGGCTCGCCCTTCTGCGCGGTGTGCATGGAGGTCATGGTCCGCGGGCTCTATCGGATCGTGAAGCCGATCGACCAGACCTGGCCCGCTGAGACCGAGCTCAGCGCCGGGCGCGAGCCGATCACCTTCCGGGTCCTGGTCATGAAGCCGACCAACCACCCGCTCTTCGTCCACTGGCGGCGCAAGCGCCTCGAGTGGAAGCGCCCCGAGACGGGCGCCGGGGAGGGGCAGGACGAGGACGAGACGCGCGAGCGCGGGCCCATGCCACCCAAGGACGCGGGCCCGGCGACCCAGGACGTCTCGGGCAAGCTCCAGGTGATCGAGGGCCGCTTCGTCCACTACATAAAGGTGCTCCCGCGCAAGCTGGACCCCGGCCGCTACGAGATCTCGGCCGAGGTGTGGGACCCGACTCCGTGGGTCCGCGACGAGCACCGCGCCGAGCTGACCCAGACGCATCGCTGGATCCTGACCGTCCCCCCGAGGTGAACGTGCGCCATCCCCTTCACCCCTATCGCACCGGCATGACCGACGAATACGGAGCCTCGAGCTTCGACCTCGTGGTCGAGCACTGGCGCTGCCCGGGCTGCTCGAGCGAGCTGCCGGGCGCGCTGAACGTGATCCCCGACTCGCACTACGGCAACCTGCCGGAGTTCGTGGTGTTCGCCCAGGAGGTCGTGGCCTCGGTGGGCCAGGGCGAGGAGCCCCTCTGCGAGGAGTGCGAGCAGCCGGGCGAATACGTCGGCTCGGACTACCACGGCTACCACGAGGGGCGCGGGCGGGACCTCGTGGCGCGCTGCCAGGGCGAGGCGGTCGAGACCGGCTGGTGGAGCGAGGTCGAGGGCTTCGAGCCGGTCAGCGAGCTGGACGACGAGGAGCAGCTCTACCTGGCGCTCGGGGTCCTCTGCCGGCGGGCCGCCTTCCTCGGCATGAACGGGGAGGTCGAGGAGCTGGTGGAGACCTGCGAGGACGCCCTGGCGCAGGTCCCGGGGCACCCGCTCTTGCTCGAGCTGCTGCGCCCCTTGCTCGAGCACGGGCGCGCCGACACGGCCGGGCAGATCGCCCAGACTCACGCGCTGGCCTACCCCGAGGACCCGCGCGGCCACGCCTGGGTCGGCGAGATCCTCAGCCAGTGCATCAACTACGGCGCCGTCGGGCCCGAGGGGATCCAGGAGGCGCTGAACGAGGTCGGGCGGGCCCTCGAGCTCGACCCCGACATGTGCATGGCGCTCATGACCCGCTCAGCCCTGCACCGCATGGCGGGTGACGAGGCGGCCGCCCGGGCCGACCTCTCGCGCGTGATCGAGCTCGACCAGGGCGACGACGCCGCGGCCGCCCACTACAACCTGGGCGTGCTCGAGCTGGGCGGCGACCCGAGCGCGGCCCTGAGCCACTTCTCAGCGGGCCGCGCGCTCGACCCCGAGGACCCCGACTACGCGCTCGGCGCAGCCCGCGCGCTGGCGGCCCTGGGGAGGGGCGAGGAGGCGGCCGCGGCCCTGGACGAGGCCGAGGAGCTCGCCCCGGACTACCCGCGGATCGCCGAGGTTCGCGCCGAGCTCGAGGGGGAGGGCGACGCGGTGAACTCGCTGGAGGGCGTGCAAGACAAGTTCGGCAAGTAGGTGGAGCGGATCGGCCGCTTCGAGGTCCTGGGCAGCCTCGGCCGCGGCGCGGCCGGCGCCGTCTACCGGGTGCGGATCCCCGAGACCGGCGCCGAGGCCGCGCTCAAGCTCTTGAACGACCCCAGCGAGCGGCAGCGGACCCGCTTCGAGCGCGAGGTCCGCGCCCTGGCCAAGGTCAGCCACCCGCACGTCGTCCGCCTGCTCGAGGCGGGGCAGCAGGGAGCGCGCCCCTTCCTGGTGCTCGAGGCTCGTGCGAGTGGCCAAGGGCGGGGCGGGCGAGCTGGTGCGTCTGCGGGTGAGCCCCTGGGGCGAGGACGTGGGGCAGCCGGTTGGCTTGGTCCTGCCGGGCCAGCGCCTCGTCCGCTACGGGGACAAGGAAGCGCGAGGGCACTTGGCCGCGTGGTTCGGGCGCAACCCGCTCTGGATTCCCCTCGAGCGCCTCGAGCGCTGAGGGCGAGGCGCGAAGGAGTAGCTTGAAGGGGTGAAGCCCTCCCCCTCACAGCGGATCGGTCGCTACAGGGTCCTGCGCGAGCTGGCGCGCGGCGGCCAGGGCGTGGTGTTCCTGGGGGAGGACCGGGGCGGGAACGAGGTCGCGATCAAGCTCCTGCGCGAGCAAGCGACCGACGACGAGTCCCTGGTTCGCTTCCACAATGAGGCGCGGATCACCGCGCTGCTCAAGCACCCCAACCTGGTGCCCTTGATCGAGGCGGGCGTCGCGCCCCAGGGTCCCTTCCTGGTCACCCCCTGGATCCGGGGCGAGGACCTGCAGAAGCTCGTCTACCGCGGCGGTCCGCTGCCGGAGCGCGACGCGGTCGAGCTCTGCGTCGGCCTGGCGGACGCGCTGGAGGCGGCGCACCGGGCCGGCGTCCTGCACCGGGACGTCAAGCCCGGCAACGTGTTGATCGACGAACGCGGCGAGGCTCGCCTGACCGACTTCGGGCTCGCGAGCTCGCTGACCCCGACCGAGCGCTTGACCCAGACCGGCGACCTGCTCGGCACGCCGCTCTACATGGCTCCCGAGCAGGCGCTGGGGCTGCGGCGCGACTTCAGCCCCGCGACCGACGTCTACGGGCTGGGCGCGACGCTCTTCTTCCTGCTCACGGGCCAGGGGCCTTTCGGCGGAGCGACGACCCTGGAGGTCCTGGAGCAGGTCGTCGGTGAGCCGGCGCCTTCTCCGCGGACGCTGCGGGCGGACCTCGACAGCGGGCTCGAGGCGATCTGCCTGCGCTGCTTGGAGAAGGAGCCGAGCGCGCGCTACGCCAGCGCGGCCGAGCTGCGCGAGGCCTTGCTCGCGTGGGAAGCGCGGGCCGAGCGCGCTTCGCTGGCGCGGGTCGGTCCTGCCTTGGCTGGGGTGATCGTCCTGCTGCTCTTCCTGCTCGGCTACCTCTACGCGCAGCCCGGAGCAGAGCCTGCTCCGTCGGCGTCGGCGTCGGCCTCGGCCTCGCCGCGACCCAGCCCGAGCCCGAGCGCGAGCGCGAGCGCTGCCGCTCCCGAGCCTGGCGCGGCGGCGCTCGCCCGGGCCGAGGCCGCGCGTCAGGCGCGGCGCTGGCGCGAGGCGCGGGACGCGGCGGACGAGGCGCTGGCGGCGCGCCCGCGGGATCCGCGCGCCTACGCGCTGCGGGCCCAGGCGGCGCTGCAGCTCGGCGAGCCAGCGCGTGGCTGGGCCGACTATCGACGCGCCCGGGAGCTGGGCGGCGAGGTCGGCCCCGAGCAGCTCGAGGAGTGGGACGAGGATCCCCGCGTGCGGCGCATTCTCTGGCAGACATGGCTGCCGGAGGGCGAACTCGAGGAGCTGGCCTTGCTCGCCGCGGACTACGTGCTGCACGGGGGGACGCTGGACCTCGCGCGGGAGCTGCGTCGCCTCGACGAGCTGGCCGCGCGGGCCCCGGTCCTGGCAGGGCTCGAGGGCGAGGCGCGCCTGCGCGCCTTCGTCGGCTGGTTCCGAGCCGAGGTCGCGACCGGGACGCGCGAGGCCTACTACTCTCCCTTCACGAGCTGCCTGCACTGCGTGCTCGATCGCCGCGAGGGGATCCACTTCACCTGCTCGCTCTTGGCGATCGCGCTCGGGCGCAGGCTCGGCGTCGAGCTCCAGGGCGTGTGTTTCCCCGGCCAGTTCCTCGCGCGCACGCCGGGGGAGCCGCCCCTGATCGTGGACGCCTTCGCGGGGAGCGTGCAGACCCTCGCCCGCTTCAGCGAGGCCCGCTTCCGGGGGCGGCCGGTCCCGGCGCGGCGCCTGCGGCCTGGCACGCGGCCGGAGCTCATGGCGCGCATGCTGGGCTTCCTGGCCCGGAACCTGGAGAGCAAGGGGCAGCGGCTCGAGGGCGGGCGGGCCGTGCGTCTGATCCGGCTCCTGGTCCGCGACGACCCCGACCTCATGAAGCGGGCCTTCGGCGAGGACTGAGGCTCGGGGCTCAGGCGGGCGGGCTGAGGCGCGTGGTCGTGCTGCTGCGGCGGGTCGCGCGGAGCCAGCCTTGGGGGAGGACCTGCGGGCCGAGCTCTCCCCGGCGGCGGGCGAGGAGGTCTCCCCAGGCGGCGAGGTCGTCGCCTGGGTCGGCGCCGAGGAGCACGGTCAGGACGGAGCGCGCGCCGGCGACCTTCTCCGCGAGGTCCGAGCCCACCGCGCGGCGGAGGGTCTCGACGGCCTCGGGGGCCTCGGGGTGCAGGGTCCGCGCCGCCGGCTCGAGCCAAGCGAGGTGGCGCGGCTCGTGAAGGAGGCCGACCAGGCCCGTCGCGACGGCGGGGTGGCCGAGGCCTGCCAGGGCCCAGAACCAGTCCGGGTCGAGGGCGAAGAGGCCGACGCCGGCGCGCTGCAGCCGAGGCTCTGCGCTGGGGCGCAGGCAGAGCTCGACGGCTCCGAGGGACACGGGGGTCTCGGGCTCGAGCCACAGGGGGGAGCTGAGCGGGCGGCCCGCGACGGTCGCGCTCTGGCGGCCTTCGTTGACGAGGAGCCAGCCGCGGTGGAGGCGGAGCAGGGTGGCGTGCCGGCGGGAGATGTCCTTGCGCGGCAGGCGGAGGTGGCACTTCTCGTCGCGCCCCACGAGGAGGAGGCCCTCGCCGGCCAGGGAGCGCTGAGCGAGCTGGCGGCCTTGGTGAGAGGCGTGCAGGACCCAGGCGACGCTCGGGCTCGGACCGAGCTGCGGCCCGGCTTCTCGCCACTCCTGGACCCAGGCCTGAGCCCAGGCGCGCCAGGTCTCTCCGCCCCAGGTCGCGCAGCGCTCGCGGGCGGCTTGTCGCAGGGGTTCGAGGCGGGCGAGCACGCGCTGCTCCGCGGCCGCGGCGGTCTCTGCGCCGAGCAGCGCGGCCAGGGCGGCGCGCGTGTAGGCCTGCTCGGGGAGCGAGGGGGCGCTGAGCTCGAGGAGCCAGGAGCGCAGGCGACGAGGGGGGCCAGGGAGGGCCGCTCGGAGGAGCGGGTCGGGGAGCGAGAGGCGCTCGACGTCGTCGAGGAAGGCAGCGCGAGCGCGGGTGACGGGGAGGTGCAGGCGCAGCTCGACCTCGCCGCAGCGGAGGCGGGCCTGGTGTTGGATCCGGCGCGGGCGCCCCTCGGGGAGGCGCTCGTCCTCGACGAAGGTGCCGCGGGGGGAGCAGAGGTCGCTGACGAGGAAGGCGCCCGGCTCGCGGACCAGCTCGGCGTGCTGGGGGGCGGTGTCGTCGAGCACCACTTCGCAGCTGGGGCTGCTGCCGCAGCGCAGGCGCAGGGGGCGGACGAGGTAGTGGCGTCTCCCGGTCGCGACCTCGACGAGCGCGGGGACCTGGGTCGGGCGCCCTTCGAGCAGGGCGCTGAGGTCGGCGGCGAACACGTCCATGCGGGGCAGGCGCAGCTCGGGGTCGGGCTCGAGGGCCCAGTCGAGCAGGCGCGCCACGGCTGGATCGGCGTCGTCGACGACCTCGTCGAGCGGCTCGTAGTCGCCCGCGAGGATCAGCTCCGCGATCGCGAAGGGCTCGCGGGCGTCGAAGGGGAGCTTGCCGGCGATCAGCTCGTAGAGGGTCACGGCCAGGCCGAACACGTCGATGCGCCCGTCCTCCTCCGAGTCTTCTTCCCACTGCTCGGGCGACATGTAGGGGGCGGTCCCGACGAGCTGGCCGGGCTGCGTGACGCCGCTGAGGAAGACGTCCTTGGCGAGCCCGAAGTCGAGGACCCGCGCGAGGTCGCGCTCGCCGTCCACGAGGATGTTGGCGGGCTTGACGTCGCGGTGGATCAGCCCGTGGGCGTGCGCCGAGGCGAGGCCCAGCGCGGCGTCGCGCGCATAGCGGAGCGCGACCTCCAAGGGCAGGGGGCCGCCGAGGCTCTTCTGGGCGAGGGTGGGTCCCGGCACGCACTCCAGGATCAGGTGCGGCTCCGCCTGGTCGGCTCCCACCGCGAGGACGGGCACGACGTTGGGGTGAGGGGGGAGCTTGAGCAGGGCCAGCGCTTCACGCTCGAAGCGGTCGCGGTAGTGGCTGTCGGCGGCGAGGACGCGATCGAGGAGCTTCACGACGACGGTCGCGCCGTCGCGTTCGCGGGTGGCCAAGAACACGTCACCCATGGCGCCGTGGCCGAGCCGCTCTTCGACCCGGCAGCCGCTGTAGACCAAGCCGATCGTCACCTCGAGCAGCCTATCCCGCGGGTCTTCGCGACGCACCCGAGTCGATCTTGAAGCGGGGGCGAGGTCGCTGGGACGTGCCTTGGGCGAGTCCCCAGAGCCAAGGCCTGGGAAAAGAAATCCCCGGGCGAACGAGGACCGTCCTCGCTCGCCCGGGGAATCAACCCTCGTTCCCTTGCCGTGGGGTTTGGCTACGGCAAGGGAACACCGAAGGCGTGAGGACCTCCCTCACGACAGCCCTTCGGCGTGCCCGCACCGGACCGGAGGCGAATCGACCCGGCGCGCGCTTGTCTTGGTGCTTGGCGGCTAGCTCAGAACCAGAAGCTCTCTCCGCGCGAGAGAGGCTGCTCCTTGGCCAGGGCGGCGAGCTTCTGCTCGGCGTCGCTGGCCAGACGGCTGACCTCGGCGAGAGGCGGCTCCCCCGGGCCCAGGGCCGCGGTCAGGGCGTCGCGCAGGTCGCGGAGGCCCTCGAGGAGCTTGTCGTCGCTGCCCTCGCGCTCGAGGCGCTCGATCAGGCGACGGACCTCCCCCAGGCAGGCCAGCAAGCCGGCGTAGCTGGGGTCCTTGGCCAAAGCGCGGCGGATCGCCTCGACCTGGCTCGGCGCGTCGTCGCCGGCAGGCGCGGGCTTGGAGGGACGGGGCGGCTCACGCCGGTCACGCCCGCTGACCTTGTCGAAGAGCTCGCCGAGGAGGGAGCGCTGCTGACGCTCTTCGCGCTTCACCCGCTCCTTGACCTTCTTCTTGCTGCCGCTCCGACGTGGAGCTCCGCGCGGGGCCGGAGGCGGGCCAGCGGGGGCGCCGAAACCTCCGCCGGCGGCGTCGGAGGGCAGGGCGAAGGCGTCCGCCGCCGGAGCGGCGAAGGGCCCGCCGCCGAACGCTTCCGCGGCCGGGGCAGCGAAAGGATCGCCGCCGCCGAAGGGGTCGCCTCCGTTCGCCGCGAAGGGGTCGCTCGAGGCGAAGCCGCTGGGGGCAGAGCTGGGCGGGGCAGCGAAGGGGTCGCTGGCCACGTGGGGCACGAGGGAGGCGGCCCCGAAGGGATCCGCCTGGAGCTCGCTCTTCTCCCAGCCCTCCGGCTGCTCGACGGCCTGCGTGACGTGGTGTTGCTCGCCACCCTCGTTGACGACCTCGCTCCGGTCGACGGCCACGAAGGCGGTGAAGCGGCACATGACCTGGTGCGCGAGCGAGAGCGCCACGATCTGCTCGGGGAGCGCGCTGCCCCCCTCGATCGCGTAGCGGTCCTCGAGCGCGCGGACCTGGGCGCGAGCCCAGACCCGGGTCAGGGCCGGGTTCTCGCTCTCGCGGGGAGTGAGCTGCTCGGCCCAGATACCCGTCTTGGGGGAGAAGGCGCGGACCTGGAGCGGACCGCCCGGACCGCGGTAGCGGCCGGCGATCCGCACGGGCTGGCCCGCGAAGAGGTCCGGCAGGCGCGCGGGAGCCAGCGTGTCGGGAATGAGCTCCAGCCCAGGTGCGCCCGCGAGGCGAAGATCGGTCAAGAGGGGCGCGCCGATGCGCCGGTGGATCGAGTCCATGACCTCGTCCAGGCGGGACTCGCTCTCGACGAGCTCGCAGCCGCCGCCGCCGAGCTCCGCCAGGCGCTGCAAGAAGCCCTCGTTGACCGCCCGGTCGATCCCCAAGGTGAACGTGCGGACGCTCTGCAAGCGACCGCCGTGGGCCCGCAGGATCTGGTCCTCGTTGCCGACCTGGCCGTCCGTGATCAGGATCAGGATCCGCTCACGCCCGGCGCGCTCGGCCTCGAAGAGGTCGTCGAGCGCCTGACGGATCGGCTCCGCCATCTCCGTGCCGCCGCGGGCCTCGACCTGAGAGAGGAACTCGACCGCGCGAAATCGATTGCGGTCGCTGGCGGAGATCATGCCCTCGCTGCTCAGGGTCGTCGGCCGCTCGACGCGGCTGTCGAAGGCCAAGACCGCGAAGCGGTCGCGCTCGTCCAGGGCGTCGAGGAGGCGGGCGCAGGCGCGGCGGGCCGCGATCATCTTCCAGCCGCCCATGCTGCCCGAGCGGTCGAGCACGAACACCACGTCGCGCGGCTGGCTCGAGGCCGGGAGTCCCTTGGGCGGGAGGAGCGTGAGCTGGAAGGTGCCCTCCTCACCCGAGGCGTCGGGGTGCAGCACCAGCTCCTGGCGGATCGCGTCGCCGGCGAGGCCGAGGCGAAGCACGAAGTCGCGGTTGAGCCGCTCGCCCGGCTGGATCCGCACGACCTTCCGCTCGCCCGTCTGCTCGAGCAGCACGGCGTGGAGGCTCGAGCGGAGCGAGCTGAGCGGGATCCCCTCGACCTCGACCTCGATGCCGAGGCGGACGGGGTTGGGGAACCCAGGCAGGAGAACGGGGGGGCTGATCCGGGAGGCGTCGGGGACCGCGTCGGTGTCGAGGGCCGTCCCCTGGCCGACCGAGGAGCCGGGGAGCGCGGCGCCGGGGATATAGCGGGGGGCGACGACCAGGGGGAAGCGGTAGGTCGCCTCGCCCTCGGAGAAGGGGAGCGGACCGCTGAGGGTCAGGTGGACCGTGGCCTCTTCGCCCGGCATCAGGTTGCCCACGCGCATGGTGAACACCCCGGGGCGCTCCTCCTCGGCGATCGCCGCCCGGTGACCCGTCTGGATCGCCTGGTCGTAGGCTCGGCGGGCTTGACCGCGCTCCTGCAGCTCACCCTCGATCACGCGGTCGTTGACCTCGAAGCGGAAGCGGCTGACGGCGGCTCGCGAGGGGAGCGGGAAGATGTAGGTCGCCTCCAGCGGGACGCCGAGCGTGTTGACGAAGGTCTGCCGGACGCGGGTCTCGGCCACGAGGCCCGTGATCCGGGCCGAGACGTCCAGCAGCTTGAGGGGGAGGTTGCCCTGCTCGGTCGAGAGCGCGCCCAGGCCGGACTCATCGTCCGCCTCGGGCGGAAAGGCGCGCGCCAGCTCGTCGGCGCCCAAGAGCGTAATCGTCGTCATCAGAGATCCTCCCCGTTGGTGTCTTGCAGTCGGTCCTGCCGCCTCAGCTCGCGCAGCAGCGGCTCTGCAGCGCGCTGGAGCGCGCGCAGATCCGCCTCGCTGAGCTCGTGACCTCCCGGCAGGAGGAGCGTCACGTCTGCGCCCAGCTTCAAACTCCACGCCGCCTCTACGGACGGCTGCGGCTCTCTCGGTGGGGCCGGCGCCGGCGCCGGAGGGCGAGCGGCCCAGAAGGCCTCGCGCTCCGGGGGGCGGGGAGGGGCGGGCGCGCGTTCGCGCTCCGCCTCCTCGCCTGCCTCCGAGGCCGCCGGGAGCTGAGCGAGCTCCGCTAGCGCGGCGTCGTCCAACCCACCCAGGCGCTCCTGCACCCGGCGGAGGCTGAGGCCCTCGGCCTGCAGCCGCTTGATCGCGACCAGCTGAAGCAGGTGCCGGCGCCCGTAGTAGGCCGTCCGGCCCCGTATCTCGCTGGGGCGATCCACCAACCCAATCGTCGTGTAGTAGCGAATCGTGCGTCGGTCCGGGACCGCGCGCACCCGACCGCTGGCCGAAGGGACGTAGTCGACGCGCTCCAGGGCGCAGGCGACCTCCTCTCCCAACTGATCCAGCGTCCATCGCTTCATGGCCCTAACGATGACAGCGTCGCGCGACACTGTCAAGATAATGCGCCAGTGTTTTTGCTAGTGGTTTGGCTGCAGGCGCTTAACACTGTCACTGTCGGTGTCGCGAACGCAAGCGAGCCCATCTGCTGGGCAGATGGGCTCGCGCGGGTCGGAGGGGGAGGTTCGGCTCAATAGGCGGCGTGATAGGCGTAGGGCGCGTAGTAGTGCGCCTCCTGGTTCTCGTCGTGGACCATCACCGCCGTCCAGAACAGGTCGAAGAACCAGCCGACGCCGAACAGGCCACCCGTGACGAGCCACAGCACGCCGGTGTAGGGGCGGTTCAGGTAGAAGCGGTGGATCCCCAGGAATCCGCAGAAGGCCCAGAGCAGATAGGCCAGAACGAAGCTGCGACGGTCATGCATGGGGTCCTCCTCTTGTCGTGCCCACGGCGACCTTCCTCGTCGCCAAGCGGGTATCTGAGCCAGCACCACGAGGTGGGGAGGATTCTCCGCAAGTCGTGGTAGTTTCTGCCCCTGTGATCGGCGCGATCGTGCATGGCGACTGCGGGGAGCGCGCGCGCGCGCTCTTGTCCGCGCTCCGGGGCTCCCTCCCCCTGCTCCTCGTCTGCGACGAGCCCGAGCAGCTCGCCGCTTTCGCGGAGTCCGGCCTGGAGCTCGCGCACAACCTCGGCCTGCGGGCCTGCGGGGCGCGGCAGAAGGCTGGCTTGCGGCGCGCGCGTGAGCTGGGCTGGGAGGGGGCCGTCTTGCTGCGCGCCGACCCGGCCCTCGCTGCCGCGGTCGAGCCCCTGCGCGCGGCGCTGAGCTCGCAGGGACTCGTCCTGGCGCGCCGCGAGCGCGGGCTCCTCCAGGGCGCGCTGGTCATGAGCGTCGGCCTGCTTCAAGGGCTGCTCTCGGGAGTCGCGGTGGGCGACCTGCACGCCGGCGCCTGGGGCCTGCGTCTGGAGCTGCTCGAGCAGATCCACGTGCACGAGCTGAGCTCGTACGGCTCGTTCACCAGCGAGGTCGTCTACGCCCTCGCGGAGCGCGGAGTTCAGCCTGCAGAGGTCGCCGTGGGCGCCCGCGAGGCTCAGGCCCTCGGCTGGGCCGCTGGCTTGGGCCACGCTGCCCGGGCGCTGGGGGCCAGTCGTCGCGCATGGCTGGCCCGGCAGCGGCGAGTGCTCGCCTTCCCGGGTCCTGCTGAAGGCGCCGCGGCGCCCTCGGTCACCGCGGAGAGCTCGAACGCTCCCGCTCCTGCCGAGCAGAAGCGGGGGCGGAGCCTGCCGGTGATCGACGCCGCGAGCGATGTGGAAAACTCGGGGTAAGCCTTGCGGCAAACACGCCCCAAACCCCTGCCTGCCAATTGCTTACGCGCCTCGCCCGCGTGGGCTACGAGGGTGTAGGCGCGGTGGAGAACCGGCGGGGAAGATCGGAGGAGAGTGTGGCTGTAGCGAGAGTGACGGAGATCGTCGCGTCGTCGACCGTGAGCTTCCAGGACGCCGTTGAACAAGGCGTCGACCGTGCCTCGCGAACGCTGCGGGGCATGACGGGGCTCAAGGTCATCGAGCAGAAGGCGAAGATCGTCAACGGCAAGATCGCGGAGTACCGCGTCTACCTGGCCATCACCTTCGTGCTCGACGAGTAAGCAGGCGAAGGCCTACTTCTTGGACTTGCGCTGGGCCTCGATCACGGCCTTCAGGCGAGCCTGACGACGCTTGTGGTAGGCCTTCTTGCGCTTGAGCCTCTGACGATAGCGGTAACGAATTCCCATCGCGTTCCTCCGGTCGGGCGGCCATTAAACGAGCAAGCCGGCTGCCTGGCAACCCTCGCTCGGAAACAGGCCCGAGTCGTGCAGGAGCGTCGAGGCTCGTACGGGCCGGAGCTCAGGAGAGGGGTCGCTTGGCCGGGAGCCCAGGTCGGCGCGGGTAGTGCCGACCCGTCGGGCCGACCTTCTCGATCCGCAGCAGGCTGCGCTCGGCGCCGCTCGGGAGCTGAAGCGTGCGCCGTTCGACGGCCCCGCCGCCCAGCTTGGGGGCCACCCGCGCCGCGAGCGCCTCCTCGGCCTCGCCCTCGCTGCCGCGATAGAGCACGAGCGCGCCGCCGACCCGCACCAGGGGCAGGCAGAGCTCGCACACGAGGGGGACGCTCCCCACCGCGCGCGCCACGGCGAGGTCGAAGGCTTCGCGCAGGTCGGGGTCCTGGCCGCAGACCTCCGCGCGCTCGGCGATCACGTCGACGCGCTGCGCGAGCTCGCCCAGCTCGTCCAGGAGCTGGCGCAGCGCGCGGGCCTTGCGGTTCGCGGTCTCGACCAGCGTCACGCGCCAGCCAGGGCGCGCGATCGCCAAGGGGATCCCCGGCACGCCGCAGCCCGAGCCGACGTCGACGAGGCGGGCCTCGGCGGCCTCCCCCAGGAGGGGCAGCGCGACCAGCGCGTCGAGGGCGTGCCGCTCGACGAAGTCGGCTTCGCCGGTGATCCGCGTCAGGTTGGTGGTCTGGTTCGCCCGCTCGAGGGCCGCGTGGAAGGCGGCGAGCTCCTGGATCGTCTCGGGCGAGAGGGTCAGCCCGCGTGCAGCGGCGAGCTCACCCAGCTGCGCGAAGCTCGTCACTAGGCGGGCTCGATGATCGCCGTCATGGAGCCGCTGCAGCCCTTGATCCGGTGGTCCGGGCCGTAGCTGTGCACCTGCTCCTGCTTGAGCTCGGCGTGCTCCTTGGAGGTCGTGATCAGGATCGTGCGCTGGCTGGTGTCGACTTCGCAGGCGTGTAGATACGCGCGCTCGTCGCTCCAGCCGAACACGGCGCGGAGCATCTCGATCACGTACTCGTAGGTGTGGTCGTCGTCGTCGAGCAGGATCAGGTTGTAGGGCGGGATCAGCCGCGTCTCGACCGCGACGTCCGTCTGCTCGTCGAGCCCCGGAATCGAGCTAGCGAGCGTCGAAGTCATTTGCCCTTTTGGCCGACGAACCAGTCCTCCTTGTCTCGGAAGAGCTGGTTGAAGGTCGTCAGGGTGCCGTAGGAGCGCGTGATGTAGCCCTGCAGCACCCGCTTGTCCTCGGCGTCGAGCTTCTCGTTCGAGTTGACCTTCTGCTCGAGCACCCGCAGCTGATCGCGCACACGGGTCAGCTTCTTGAAGAAGTCCTCGATCGGGACCTCCTTCGGCTTCAAGCTCGTGTCCGCGGGCTTGAGCACCAGGGAGCCGCCCTGATACTTCGCCGCTAGCACCGGATCGCTGGTGGCGCCCTGCTCGTCGAGGACTTCCCGCAAAGCGCGCTTCAGCTGGCCGTAGTCGATCTCCATGAGGACCTCCGCGGCGGGATCATAAGGGGTTTTCCCTCGCCGTCACTCAGTCGTTGGTCGTCCCGCTCACGGCGTCGCTCAAGCCGTTGAACAGGCCGGTCCCGTCGTCGGCGGGGACGTAGCGGCGCAGGTCGAGCTCGAGCGAATAGGGCGGCTGGAAGTGGAGGTTGCGCTGCACGTCCGCCAGGAAGGTGTCGTCGGTGAAGATCGTGTCCAGCTTGGCGATCGAGCGCAGGTGCGGGTATTTCTCCTCCAGGTAGAGCCGCACGTCGTCGGCGCTGAGGTCGCCGTCTTCGTCCTGCAGGCTGGGCGAGAGCGGCAGCCCCTTGCGGGTCAGGTAGCGCGTGACCCAGGCCCGGATCGCGTCCCGGCCCGAGTAGCTGTTGCGGGTCGAGGTCTCGGGGACGCCGCGGTTGACGACGTCCGCGAGCTGCTGCGGGTCGAACTTCAGCCCCTCGAGCAGCGCCTGCTTGACCTCGGCCAGGCTCATATCGCCCTTGCGCGCGCTCGGGTCCTGGCGCATGTCGATCGCCTTGACCCGGCCCGCGGGCGAGTCGGGCAGGACCTCGTAGCGCGGCTGGCCGCCGTAGACCTTCAGCTGCGCGAGGTGCGCCTCGTCGCCATAGAGGGGCTCGCCGCCGACGAGCACGAGCTGCACGTGCTCCTCGCGCGCTTCGATCAGGTTGCGATAGCCCGAGCGGTCGATCCGGTCGAGCACGAGCAGGTCGGCGTGGAAGCCCTCGCGGATCTGGCCGACCTCGTTCTCCCAGCCGAGGATCTTGGCCGCGTTGCTCGTGACGAGCTCCACGATCTCGCGGTCGTAGCGGAAGATCCGCGGGCTGGATTGCTTGTTGAGGCGGTCGACGACCTTGAGCTCCCAGAGCAGGTTCTTGGTGCCTGAAGGCGACCAGTCGGTGCCGAGCCCGATCGTGGCGCCAGCCTGGCGCAGGGCTCGCACGTCCGTCGTCTTGCCGTAGAGGAGCAGGTTGCTCAGCGGCGACCACACGACCTTGGGCGCGGCGCTCGAGATCTGCGCCCAGTCCAGGTAGTCGCTCGGCTCCATGCCCGTGCAGTGGATCCCGACCAGGCCCGGCCACACCAGCTCGGCCTGGACGAGGCCGGGCACGTTGAAGCGCGACTTGGCGGTGCTGAAGGTCTTGTCGGGGTCGAAGGAGGGGAAGGTCCACTGGCGCCGGGCGCGCTCGTCGATCCCCTCCGAGAGGTGGAAGAACCAGGCGGTGTGCGCGCGCACCTGAGGGCGGACGGTCTCGATCGCGCGCCACATGCGCGCCGAGAGCACCAGGGTCCGGGCCCCGATCTCGTCGCGGCCGAAGTTCTCGCCCTCGACGTTGCGGACCAGGGTCGACTTGACGGCCACGTTGTCGGGGACGCCCTGGATCGCGGTCTCGCCGCCGACGATCGCCTTGACCTCGGCGTACTTGAGGGCCTCGTCCTCCAGGCGGAGGTGCCCCGCGCCCGTCAGCACGACCGCGGGGTTGTTGACGTCGCGCTCGTAGTCCTTGCCCGAGGGCCACTGCAGGCTGTTGGTGGTGTGGCGGGGGACCTCGTAGAGGCGGAGGAAGTTGTAGAGGGGGTGGCTGTGGAGGTTGATCAGGCCGGGGTAGATATAGCCCTCGGTCTCGATCACGATCGCGTCTGCGGGGACTGGGGCCGTCGTCCGCTGAATCGCGACGATCTTGCCGCCGCGCACGACCACGGCCTTGCGGTAGATCCGCTTGGAGTGCATGGAGACGACGCGCCCCTTGAGGACGAGCGTCGTGTCGGGGGTCCACTGCGCGGAGGCCGGAGCGAGCGCGAGCAGGAGGGTCGCCAGGGCGAGCAAGATCGACTTGGTCATCGTCTCTCTCCAACGCAAGGCGCAGGCCTGGCGGAACTCTAAGCCCGTCGTCGTCCAGCGAGACCTCTTTTCGCAGATGGGCTCAAGGTTTATGGGCGCTTTGCTGAAACGGTGCGCATTTGGGGCGAGTGCCCCGTGCGGACGGCGCGCGCTGAGGGGCGTGCCCCTGCAGGTTCGCGATACACCCCAGCCTGCCCGAGTCGGCAAATTTGGGGCAGCGAGTGCGACCTAAGTGCCTTGAATACAGTCCCGAGCCTTTCGGCATGTCGGTTGTTCTGTTCCCGCGCATGAACGACCAAGACCTGCCCCAAGAGGGCTACCTCGACGACGACTTCGCCCGCTTCCGCGCCCAGCGCTTGAAGAAGGCCCTCCCCTCCGAAGAGCGCCCCGAGCCTCCCCCCGAGCTCTTCTTCGGGACGACTCAGCGCGAGCGGAGTCGGATCCGCGCCGAAGAGGCCTGGGAGCGAGAAGAGCCCGGCGAGCTGGCCAGCCTCGTCGAAGAGGAGTGGGAGGAGCCGCCCCAGCGCGCCCCCGCGCCCCCCCTTCCTGCGCGGCCCCCTGCTCGTGCGCGCCTCGCCAGCCCAGGCCTGAAGCGGGATACGGAGCGCCGGCCTCGCGCGGGCTGAGCGCTGGGAAAGACCACTGCCCGCTAACGTCTTGCTGAGCGTCTGTAGGAGCCCTATGCTCTGGCCTGGCTCTCAACGGAGCGGGCATGACCCCCGAGCAACTGGAAACGCGCTGGGTCACCGCGCAGGGTCGGGCCGTCCTTCAGCGGGTCCTGGCTGACCTTCACGACGAAGGCGGCCTCAACCTGCCGGCGATCCTGAGCGAACTCGAAGGCACCGCAGAGGTCGCCAACGGCCTCGATCTGCGCTACGCCCCCCTCGAGGGCGTGCAGCTCGACGAGGTCAACCTCTACGAGGTCGACCTGACCGGAGCCTTCCTCGGCGGCGCGTCCCTGCGCAAGGCCGACATCCGCGACGCCCACCTCGACGGGACCGTCCTCGACGAGGCCGACCTCAGCGAGGCCTACCTGAGCAACTCGAGCTTGCTGGGGGCGACGCTGAAGGGCGCGGCCCTCGACAGCGCCATGTTCGACCGGGCGGAGCTGAGCGGCGCGATCCTGTTCGGGACCTCCTGCGCCGACGCCTACTTCGCGGGCGCCAACATGGCCGAGGTCGACCTGCGCAAGTCGAACCTCGAGCAGGCCGACTTCACCAACGCCGGCTGCGACCGCATGATCGTGTCGCCCGGCGGGCTCGATCGCTGCGCGGTCCCGCCGCCCAACCTGGGCGAGGTGATCGTCGACCAGCCGCCGCCGCCGCGGCCCTCGCGCAGCATGTCGCGGGCTTCGGCGCGCCGCACCGGCCAACCCATGGGGCGCCCCTCGGGGCGCGCTCCGCGCGGCGGCGGGCGTCCGCCGGCTCGTGGCCCTCAGCCGACCGGACGGGGAGCGCCTCGACCGAGCCAGGCGCTGGGGCCGCCGAGCGGCCGCAACTCGCGCGTCAGCCAGCGCGGCTCACGCAACGGGGACCCGCTCCGCGACTGGGACCTCGCCATGTCCAAGCTCTTCCCCCTCCGCCGCTCGGTGAGTCGGATCACGATCGTCGTCGACGGCCAGGAGAAGGTGATCTTCGAGCTCTAGCGGCGCCGGCTCGCTGGGCCACAAGGTCCCCAGGCCGACCGCCAGGAAGCCGAGCGCGATCAGGGCCAGGAAGGGCGCTGCCCAGGGCAGACCGCGCCACAGGCTCCAGCCCAGGCCGGCGCAGGCGTAGAGGCCCAGCCCCAGCTCGGCGACCCCGAAGCCAGCGTTCGCTGGGATTCGGTAGCGCGCGGACGCGTCCCCTCGCTTGGGGGTGCGCACGAAGTCCGCGCGGCCACCGCCGAGGCCGCGCAGGAAGGCCAGGCCGTTGCTCAGGCTCAGGCCGAGTCCGCAGGCGAAGAGGAGGGGCGTGTCCCGCAGGCCGGCCAGGAGGCCGCGTGCGCCGCGGTGCGCCTGGGAGGCGACGTAGAACAGAGTGACCGAGGCGGTCGCCAGCGCGAAGAGCGCCCACTGGAGCGCGAGCAGCTCCGTGCGCTCGGCCAGGACGAGGGGCACGGTCAAGAGCGCCAGCAGGAGCGAGAGCGGGTAGGCAGCGTTGAGCAGCAGCTGGAAGGTCGCCTCGACCCGGGCGCGCAGGGGAACGCCTGGGGTGCGCCACACGTGGCCCAGCAGCTTGCGGGCGGTCTGGCCGGAGCCGCGCGTCCAGCGCCGCTGCTGGGCGCGGAAGGCGGCCAGGTCCTCGGGCAGCTCGCTGGGGACCTCGACCCCCTCGAGGAAGCGGAAGCGCCAGCCGCAGAGCTGGCTGCGCAAGGAGAGGTCGAGGTCCTCGGTGATCGTGTCGCTGGCCCAGCCGCCGGCCGCCTCGATCGCCTCGCGCCGCCACACGCCCGCGGTGCCGTTGAAGTTGAAGAAGCGCCCGCTGCGGCTGCGGGCGGCCTGCTCGACGCGGAAGTGGGCGTCGAGGGCCAGGGCCTGCAGGCGCGTGAGCGAGCTGGCGTCGCGGTTGAGGTGCGTCCAGCAGCCCTGGACCAGGCCCAGCTCGCGCTCCTGGAACCAGGGGACGGTCCGACGCAAGAAGTCCGGGGCCGGCACGAAGTCGGCGTCGAAGATCGCGATCAGCTCGCCCTCGGCCGTCTGGAGCCCGTGCGCGAGGGCCCCCGCCTTGTAGCCGCTGCGGGTCGGGCGCCGGACGTGGCGGATCCTCAGCCCCCTCGCCGCGGCGCGGGAGACGGCGTCGGCCACGATCGCCTGGGTCTCGTCGCTCGAGTCGTCGAGGACCTGGACCTCGAGCAGGTCGGCGGGGTAATCCAGGGCCGAGACGGCTTCGATCAGGCGCCGCGCCACCGCCGCCTCGTTGTAGAGCGGGAGCTGGACGGTGACTCGCGGCCAGCTGCTGGGCGCGGGCGGGGCGGGGCCTTCCTCGTGGCGCCAGGCCAGCCACACCAGGTGCAGGCGGTGCAGGCCGAACACGGCCAGCGAGGTCAGCACGCAGAGGTAGGCGGCGGTGACGAGCACGTCGAAGTGTAGCCCTGCTCGCGCCGGGGGTTACCTCTCGGGGCTGCCGCGCCCCTGGTTGCGGGGAGCCGGAGCCATCCGTAGGATCCCAGGCCATTCCGCCGGAGGGCTCTGATCCATGAAGCGTCCGCTCGCTCTGCGCCACCTGCGCCGCATGCACGAGATGGTCACCTCGGCCTCGATCTGCCAGGTCGTGGGCGACCGCGCCCTGCTCCAGAGCCCCATCCTCGAGCGCGGCGCGGCCAACGACCGCGCCATGGCGGAGGAGATCGTGTCCCTCGCTCGCGAGCGCGAGTGGAGCCTCGACGAGCGCAAGCCCTACCAGTGGCAGCTCATGGCCAACTACTCGGACCCCCGCCCGCGGATCGTGCGGATCCTCGAGCGCGACGTGTTCGAGCTCGACGGGATCGCCCGCGACACCGACGACGACGACGTCGGGGCCCTCGCCGCCCAGCTGCGCAACGAGCGGCGGACCACGATCCGGGAGCTGATGCACGAGCACCCGCCCCTGAGCCTGCCCGGCGCGAAGTAGCCTCAGCGTCGCTCGGCGACGCGCACAGCCCAAACCTCGCTGCCCCCTCACGCCCTGCCAGGCGTGAGGTAGGTTATTGCCCTTCTCGCTGCGAAGCAGAGGTCGCTCTTGCTCTGGACTCTGGCCCAAGCCGCTCCGATCCCGCCGGTCGCACCCAGCTTCCCCTGGTATGCGTGGGCGGCCTTCGCCGTGTTCATCCTGCTCGCGATGGTCGTCGACCTCAACGTGGGCAAGAGCGGCAAGGCGATGACGACCAAGACCGCGCTCACCTGGTGCGCGATCTGGGTCAGCCTGGCGCTGCTCTTCAACGCCTGGATCTGGTACGCCTACGGGGCCGTCTACGCCGAGCAGTTCTTCGCCGGCTACCTGCTCGAGTACAGCCTCAGCGTCGACAACTTGTTCGTGTTCGTGCTGGTGTTCGCGTTCTTCCGCACGCCCTCGGAGCTGCAGCACCGGGCGCTGGTGTGGGGGATCGTCGGGGCCATGGTCCTGCGCGCCGCCATGATCCTGCTCGGCGCCGCGCTGATCCAGCAGTGGAAGGGGGTCCTCGTCTTCTTCGGCGTGTTCCTCCTCTACTCGGGCATCATGATGCTCTTCCACGACGAGGACGAAGACCCGAGCGAGAAGTGGTGGGTCCGCTTCCTCGAGAAGCGCTTGCCGCTGACCGACGGCTACCGCGGGGACAGCTTCGTGGTCAAGGAGGCCGACTCCACGGGCAGGGTCAAGACGCTCTTCACGCGCCTGTTCCTGGTCGTGCTCGTGATCGAGGCCAGCGACGTGATGTTCGCCGTGGACTCGGTGCCGGCGATCTTCGGCGTGACCGATATCCCCTTCATCGTGTTCACGAGCAACATGTTCGCGATCCTGGGCCTGCGCTCGCTCTACTTCGGGCTCTCGGGCGCGATCCAGAAGCTGCAGTACCTCAACTACGGGCTCTCGCTGATCCTGGCCTTCATCGGGCTCAAGATGATCCTCGGCGAGGCGCCCCACGCGATCACCAGCTTCTGCCAGTGGCGCGAGATGGCGGTCCCTGGCTGGGTCCCAGCCAAGGGCCTGCACCTCACGACTGCGCAGTCGCTGGGGGTGATCGTGGGGATCCTCGCGATCACGATCGTGCTCTCGATCGTGCTCGCCCCCGCCGAGGAGGAGGAGCCCGAGACCTCGCTCTCCTCGAGCAGCGCCGAGCTGCGGGCCTACGTCGAGGGCGACGACGCCGGCGACGAGCTCGGCGTGCCGAGCGACGACGGCGACGCCGTGGGGAAGCCGGTCGGCGAGGCGGCCGAGGCGACCCCTCCCAAGCCCGCTGAGGCGGGCGCGAGCGATCCCCCCCCCGCGGACACGAGCGGCGCATGAACCTGCAGCGGATCCTGGTCACGACCGACTTCTCGCCGATCGCCGAGCAGGCGATCGAGCCAGCCGCCCAAATGGCCCAGGACAGCGAGGCGACCCTGATCCTGGTCCACGTGATGGAGGCCCGGCCGCCCAAGCCCGACCCCAAGGCGGGCCACTACAAGGCCGCCAAGGCGATCTACGAGACCGACCAGGAGCAAGAGGCCAAGCACCTCGCCGAGCTCGAGGAGCGGCTCAAGCGCTACGAAGGCCTGGCGTGGAAGGCCGTGATCGGCCGCGGCGAGGCGATCTCCACGATCCTCTCGATCGCCAACAAGGAGCAGGCCGACCTGCTCGTGATCTCGAGCTCGGGCCGGACGGGCTTCAAGCGCCTGCTGCTGGGCTCGGTCGCCGAGGAGCTCGCGCGCTCCTCGCCCAAGCCGGTCTTGATCTGGAAGGCGCCGCCGCCCGCGTAAGGAAGGAGCTGTCGCAGCTAGCGACAGCTCCTCTGCACTTCAGGATTGAAGTAGGAAAGCAGGAACAGAGGAAAGAAGGAAGAGGCGACGGTGGGACACCGCAATCGGGCTCGCCTTCCTCTCTTCCTGCCTTCCTGCTTTCCTTCTAATCTCGCCCTACGCAAGGCCCCAGCGAACCCAGCGACAGCTCCCCCTATCGGCTGGGAGACTCGCTCCGCTTGTTCGGACCCTCTTCCTTACCCCAGGGCGTCTTCTTGCGGAACTCGGCGCTCGGCGTCTTCGCCTTGCGGGCCGCCGCGTCGAGGCGGAAGCGGCGCTCGGAGGGCTGCCAGTAGAGGTAGTCCCGGTTGTCGACGTACCAGGCGCCGAGCTTGATCCCCCCGTCGGCCGCGGCCTTCTGGGCGGTCTGGAGCTCGAGGTCCGCCAGCGCCTGGGCCTGGTCGGTCCAGGCCAGGAGCTGGCGGCCGATCCAAGGGCGGTCCTTGCGCTTGAGCGCGTGGCGATAGCTCAGCCCCTGCTCGACGAGCCGGCGGCGCAGGGCGTCCGAGGCGCTCTTGCGCGAGATCTGGTCGCTCAGGATCGCGCACACCAGGCGCACGGCCTCCAGCTCGTCGATCTCCTCGGCGGGCGCCTGGGGGTCGGGCTGGATCGTGGCGATATGCGCCGCGGCCTTCTTGCGCAGCGGATCGACCCCCGGCAGCGGCTTGCTGCCCGGGCCGCTCTGCCTGCGGAGGCCCTCGCAGGTCGCGGCGTCGAGCTCGAGCACGCTCAAGCGGATCACGGCGGCCTGGCGGACCAGCCAGCTGTCGTCGCCGAGGGCGGCCAGGGCGGGGCGGCCGTCTCGCTGGCTGCTGCTCTCGACGAGCTGCTGGATCATGCCGACGACGCGGCGAGCTTCGACTTGGCGCACGGGGCGATCCCAAGGCGGCAGCGGGGGCTCGCCCTGGGCCGCAGCCAGCGCGCTCGCCCCCAGCAAGAGGGCGAGCGAGAGCCCAAACCCAAGAGCTGGCGAACGCCTCACCGGGTGGGGTTGAGGCTGCGGCGGATCGACCACCAGGAGACGTCGCTGAAGCCGTAGTAGCTGGGGCCGACGTAGGTCTTGAGGTAGCCGGCCTGGCTCTTGAGCGCGTCGAAGGAGTTGTAGCGCAGCTTGTCGTGCTCCGGCAGCGGATCACCGAGGACCTGGATCGCGCGGGCCTTGGTCTCGGCCTTGGTGTAGTGCCAGACCTCGTCGGCGTAGGAGCCGATCGCGCCGGTGCAGCAGCTGTGCATCAGGATGAAGTCCAGCTTGCCGTGGGTCTTGATCGAGGCCTCGATCGCAGCCTTCCACTCGCGCACGAAGTTGCGGTGACCCGTGAAGCGGGGGTCGCTGCCCTGCGACGACCACACGCGGCTCTCCAGCAGGTCGAGCTCCTCGTCGGGGCAGCCGGGGAAGGGCTCCATGAAGCCGTGGCTGCCCCACACGATCCCGCGCACCGTGCCGCGCTTCAGGTAGCGGAACAGGTCGTCGCGGTTGGTCGCCCAGTCGACGATCACCTTGCGGTGCTCGGCGGGGTCGTTGATCTGGCGGTCGATCTTGGCCTGGTCGTAGCTCGTGCCGTCCTCGACGACGCGGTAGCCGCGCAGGTGCGGGGCGATGTTGTTGCGGGTCTTGCCCACGTCGCCGACGAGGTAGTGCTCCTCGGTGCCCTGGTAGCCGAAGAGGAGCAGGTAGAGCCGCTCGACCGCGACGGTGGTCTTGGCGCTGGCGAGGGAGTCGCTGTCGGCCCTGAGCTTCAGGTTCAGCTCGCCGTCCGCGCTGCCCTCGAGGATCAGCTCGTGGGTGCCGGCCTCGAGCTCGACGGGGCTGGTGAGGGCCTCGCTGCCGCGCAGCAGGCGGCCCGCGCCGCTGACCACGAGCTGGGCCTTGCCGCCCTCGACGGTGACCTCGACCTTCTGGTGACCCGCCGCGGGCGTGCCGGGCACGGCCAGGGCGCGGGCGGGGGCCTTGATCTCGCCCTTGGTCGCCCAGGCCACCGCGGGGGCCGTCGTGCCGCCGTCGTCGGGGGTCGCGCTGCCGCCGTCGCCGGGCTGGCCAGCGTCGTTGGCGGGGCTCCAGCGGGTCCAGCGGTCGCGCAGGCTGACGCTGCCGTCCTTGCTCCGCCAGGTGCCGCGGACGTAGCGGCGCACGTCGTAGCTGCCGCTGCCCTCGAGCTTGGTCTGGCCCGAGAGGGCGCCGGCGAGGCCGGGGGCGTCGAGGTTCACCTCCAGGCTCAGGCGGCGGTCGCTGTCCGCCTTGGCGGTCGCGCTCCAGCTGACCTTCTTGCCGTCGGCGAGCTCGAGCTCAGCGGTGAAGGCGTAGTCGGCGCCGGACTGGGTCACGGTGACCGTGCCGGTGAAGTCGCCGCCCGGGGTCAGCTTGCCGGTGGTGTGCCAGCGGCCGGGGAGCGCGTCGATGCGCTTGGCGGGGGCGTGGACCGCGCTGGCCGGCGCCCAGCCGCGCAGCCCGACCAGGTGGCCGCGCCGAAAGGAGACCTCGACCTTGGCGCCCGCGGCGAGCTGGCCGACGCGACGGCCCTGGCTGTCGTAGACGAGGGCCGCGCCCTGGACGGTGGTCGTGCCGCGGGGCCGGTCCACGTCGCTGCTGCGCACGTAGTAGCGCTGGTTCAGGCGCACGAAGGCGTCGCCGCTCTGGGCCTCGTTGACGTCGACCCGCAGGCCCTGCTCGAGCGTGGTCAGGACGCCGAAGTCGGCGCCCGGGCCGGCCCGCAGCGGGGTCTCTTCGACGATCGTGGCGACGGTCGACTGGGCGGCGGCGGGCAGGGCGAGCGCGAGCAAGAGCGCGCCCACGTGAGCGAGGCGAAGCGACGGCATGGGGTTCCTCCGAGGGGGGGCGATTCTGGCCCTCGGGGCGCCCGCGAAGCAAGGAAAAAGACCCCTCCGGGCCGGGTTCAGCCGTCCGGGGTCAGTGGCCGGAGGGGGAGGTCGAGCGAGCCCTCGGGTCGAAACACGTAGGGCTGCTCGCGGTAGTGGATCACCCCGCTCACGTCGGTCGCGAAGTGGCGCCGCGCGAGGCTGCCGGTGTGAGGCGTCGCGATCGCGGCCCAGCAGAAGTGGGGGTCGGGCCCGCGACGCAGCTCGAGCTGGTAGCCCTCTGGCTGGGCCTCGGCTGGAGTGAGCAGGCCGGCTTGGATCAGCTCGCTCACGCTCCCGTAGCGGACCTCCGGGTGGCGCTCGCGATAGAGGCTCTGGACCAGGCTCAAGCGGCGCAGCGAGCGGATCGCCCCGCTCTCGAGTCCGTGGATCCGAGCCTCGCGCAGGTTGGGGCCGAGCACGAACACCTGCAGGGCGCCGAGCAAGGAGGCCAGGATCACCCCGCCGAGGATCCAGCGAGCTCGACGGTGGGGCGGTGGGCGTTCTTCGTCTCTCATGGACGCAGATCCAGCAGGCGTCGTGCCCGGGCCCAAGTCGTGCGGGGCCCGTGGTCGCCGGGTAAGGCCTTACTCGCCTGAGTCGACGGCGGCTGGGGCGGGCTCGTCGCGGGCGGGCTCGGGCGCGGCGTCTGGGGCCGCGGGAGAGGGCTCCTCGGCGGGGGGCTCGCTCGCCGCGGCGCGCCCGAGCGCGCCCTCGCCGAAGCGCAGCGCGCGCAGGTGGGCCAGGTTCTCCTCCTGCAGGCGGCGGTTCACGGCCAGGAGGTCGGCCACCATGGCGACCAGCAGGAGCTGGCTCGCGGCGAAGAAGGTCAGCCCGCCTGCCCAGGCCAGGGTGTTGCCCTCGGGCAGGAGGTCGGCCGGGAGGCCGAAGTGAAAGCCGAGCAGGACCAGGCTCGCGGCCAGGAGCAGCAGCCCCAGCCGGCTCAGCACGCGGAACGCGTTGTAGAGCAGGTAGATCCGCACGATCGTGTTCGCCGAGCGGGTCACGTAGCGGTAGATGCTCTTGAACAGCCGCGAGGGGCGCGTGACCGGGTTGACCCGGATCGGGACCGAGACCACGGGCAGGTCCTTGCGGCCGGCCTGGATCAGGGTCTCGTGGGTGTAGGTGTATTCCGAGTGCACCGAGAGGTGCAGCGCGGCCCGGCGCGAGATCGCGCGGAATCCGCTCGGGGCGTCGGGGACCTCGGTGTTGCTCGCGACCCGGACCACGTAGCTGCCGACCCCGTGCAGCTTCTTCTTGAGCCAGGAGAAGTGCGCCAGGTTGGGGACGTCGCGGTCGCCGACGACCAGCTCGGCCTCGCCGCGGAGGATCGGGGCCACCAGCTTGGGGATGTCCTCAGCGCAGTATTGGTTGTCCGCGTCGGTGTTGACGATCACGTCGGCGCCGCGGCGAATGCACTCCAGGATCCCCCGCTCGAAGCCGCGCGCGAGGCCCTGGTGGGTCACCAGGCGGACCACGTGTTGAACCCCGTGCTCGCGGGCGACCTCGACCGTGCGGTCGGTGCTGCCGTCGTCGATCACGAGGACCTCGACCCGCTCGAAGCCCTCGACCTCGCGCGGGAGCGCGGCCAGGGTGGTCGGGAGCGCTTCCTCTTCGTTCCAGCAGGGGATCTGAATGATCAGCTTCACGCGATCACTTCCCCAACAGCTCCTGGCAGAAGGGCGCGAGCTCTTCGGCGACCGCCCGGGAGCCTTCGACGTTCCAGTGGCGATCGACGGGAATGTAGAGCGAGGCGCCCGCGTCGGCTCGCTCGCGCAGGGGCGGCAGGAGGTCGAGCACCGGCACGCCAGCCTGCTCCAGGCGCGAGCGGATCCCTTCGTTGATCCGCTCGGTGCGCAAGAGCGCCTCGGCCAGGCCGCGCTCGACCTGCACGACCGAGGGCGCGATCAGCACTCCGACCGGGAGCTCGCGGCCAGCGAGCTCGCGGATCCGGTCGCGCAGCTCGACCAGCAGCTTGGCGCTGCGGGCGAGGTTCTCGTCTTCGACCATGTAGCGATACTTGATCGCGTGGCGTCCCCAGCGCCAGATCCCGAGCCGGTAGGCCCGGCTCCAGCGGGCGAGCGGGTTGATCAACAGAATGTGGTGCTCGAGCGTCTCGCAGGCGTCGAGGCGCCGCCGCAGCGGCCCGGGCTGGTCCTTCCAGCGCCAGTTGTCGGTCACGTCGTTGGCGACGGTGAACTGGAGCAGGACCAGGTCGGGCTCGAGCTTGGGCACGAACTCGCGCACCACGTCCTTCTGCTCCTGCTGCCCGAGCGAGATCACGCCGGCGTTGTAGACCCGCACGGGGCGCTGCAGCTGCTCGGCGAGGATCAGCTCCAGCTGGTGCGGATAGGTGTCCGCGTCGTCGACGCCCTCGCCGAAGGTCATGGAGTCGCCCACGCAGAGGATCCGCAGCCCCTCGGGCGGAGGGTCCGGCGCGACGGGTCCGCGCAGGCCGCGCGCGTCGCTGGTGACCTTGAACACCAGGCCGCCGGGGACGGCCTTCAGCTCCTTGGTCGTGTCGAGGTTGGGCTTCAGCCGCAGGCTGCGCAGGTCGTCGGCGACGTAGATCGGGTGCGCGTCGCCCCAGCTGCGAATGTAGTCGCCGGGTCCGCGCAGGCTCTCCTCGATCAGGGCGCGGCCCAGGGAGGTCTGCGTCCCGCGCAGGAGCGGGGTCTCGCTCGGCTGGACGAGCTTGGACCACATCACCTGGACCGTGCACTCGACCAGGAAGAGGGGCAGCAGGCAGCCGAAGCCCAACGCGAAGAAGCGCCGCCGCCAGCGCTTGCGCCGCATGCGCCTGGTCCCGGCCGCGGCCGCCTGTTCGCTGGCCGGGTCGGGGGCGCTCGGGGGCGCTGGATCCTGGTTGAGCGCGTCCGACATGCTCGCTCACGAGGGCGGATACCCGCCGCCCTGGGTGGTGTTCAGCGGGATCCTATCCGCTCGTTGGCGAATGACGGGGATTGGCCCACGGGGGGCCAAACGAAAGGAGCAAGCTTCGCTGAGCCGCCGCCGCGCTCTGCCGGTTCGAAGATGGAACCACAGAGAACACAGTCACGGAGAGCGGGCCTGGCGTTCCGGAGCGCAAGCTGGCGCCTCTCTGTGAATCTCTGTGTCCTCCGTGTTCTCTGTGGTTCTTTCTGGCCACGACGAGGCGGTCTCGAACCCAGCGACAGCTCGCCCCGCGCACGCCGCCCAGGCACACCCTGCCGACTTCCGGCTTTCGAGTTTTCTCCGTTCGAGCTCCGGAACGCGAAGGAGCTGTCGCCAAGCGACAGCTCCCTCGACTGCAACCTCTGCGGTCTATCCCAGCTCGGTGCGAATGCCCTCGGTCTGCTCCTCGATGATCTCGAGCAGGTTGTCGAAGAGCATGTCCGCGCTGGGGCCGCCGAGGGCCGGGTTGCGGACCTCGACGCCGAACTCGGCGGAGTGGAGGTCCTGACGCAGTTGGTCGGGGCTGACGTGGTACTTCCGGCACAGGGGCTGGTAGACGTCGGGCACGGCCAACAGGTCGTAGCTGTCCCAGAAGCGGCGCCGGATCGTGATCTTGCAGGCCGGGCCGCCTGAGCCGGGGGCGATCTCGAACACGCGCGAGCGGCGGCCGCTCTTGCGGCTGCCCTTCACGTAGGTGATCTGGGCCGCGATCCCGCGCTCGCGCAGGGCCTCGATCAGGCGGTCGGGCGTGGGCGCCTCGCCGGCGCGGCTCCACACCTTCTCGGCGGTGTCGCTGCGGACCTTGCCGTTCAGGAACCCGATCTCGTGCTCGCCGAGCAGCTCGCTGTTGACCACGAGCGACTGGGGCGTCTCGAGGTAGGGCGCGATCTCCTCGAAGGGCTCCCCGGGGCGCGCGGGGGCCGGTGAGGTCGCCCGCGTCTTGTGGTCGATCCGGATCGTGGTGCCGTCCGTCTCGAAGTTGATCGACTTGCGCTGGAGGATGTCACACACCGCCGCGACGTGGCGTTGCGGGACCTCCAGGGTTCCGCAGGCGCTATAGCGATAGGCCATAAGAGCTCGTTACCGTTCCTTCCCTAGCGGGCGCGCCCGCAGTGTTCCTTCCGCAGGATCAGCCCTTGCTCTCCAGCTCGGCGATCCGTTCCTGGTATTCCTCTTCCTGAGCGAGCATGTCCTCGTTGATCTCTTCGAGGTCGCGCAGGAGCGAGGCGTTCTCTTCCTCGAGGTCCTGCACGCGCTGCTTGAGGGCTTCGAGCTCCTCGCCGCCGCCGCCGCCCGCGGCCGGGGCGGGCCCAGGCGCGGGAGCCGCCGCGGGCGCGGCTGCTGCGGCGGCTTGGGCTGCCTCGGCGGCCTGCTTGGCCTCCGCCGCGGCCTGCTTGGCCGCTGACGCCTCGGCCTCGGCGGCCTTGCGCGCCGCTTCGCTCTTGCTCAGCTGGGTCTCGAGCTCGCTGACCCTGGCCGCGAGGTCCGCGCCGCCCTCGCCCTGGGAGGCCTCGTAGTTGGCCTGGGCCACGTCGCGCTCGTTGCGCGCCTGCTCGAGCTCCTTGGTGGCGGCCTGGAGCTTGTCCTCGAGGTCGCTCAGCTTGAGCCGCAGGCCGCTGATCTGGCTGGGGTCGATCCGCTGCGTGGTGCGGGAGGCCGCCAGCGCGGCGTCCTTCTCCTGCAGCGCCTGGATCGCCTCGCGCCGCTCTTCGCGGACGGCTTGCAGCTCCTCGTTCAGCTCGGCGATCGCCTTCTCGAGCGCCTCGACCTCCTGTCCGCCCTGGTTGGCGGCGCTGGCGGCCTGGTCGCTCACGGCTGAGAGCTGCTTGCGCAGGTCCTCGAGCTCGAGCTCCATCTCGCGCTTGCTCGACTGGACCGCGCCGACCTGGTCCTCGAGCTCGTCGAGCTTGGTCTCGGCGTCCTCGGCGCGCTGCTCGGCGACCGTGAGCTGACCCCGCAGCGAGGCGAGCTCCTCGGGGTCGGCCCCGCCGCCGGCCTTCGCGAGGCGCTCCTCGAGGGCGGCCTTCTCGGCGACCAGCGCCTCCAGCCGGATCCGGCCCTGCTCCTGCAGGGTGCGGGCCTGCTCGCGCGCGGCGGCCAGCTGGCGCTCGAGCGCGACGGTGTCGCCGCCGCCGCCCTGGGCCAGGCGCTGCTCGAGCGACTGGTTCAGGCGCGTCAGCTCCTCGAAGCGGATCCGCGCCTTGGCCTTGGTCTCCTCCGCCGCGGCCTCGGCCGCGGCGACGCGCTGCTCGGCGGCGCGGACCGTGGCCGACTCCTCCAGGCGCGCCTGGACGTCGCTGCCCTCGTACTCGACGAGGCGCGACTGGACCTCGGCCAGCTCGCGCTCGCGGCTGGCGAGCACCTCGCGCAGGCCCTCGACCTCGCTCTGCGAGGCCTTGAGGTCGCGCGCCAGCTGCTTGGCGTCGCCCGCCTCGGGCTCGGCGACCGGCGTGAAGGGGCCGCCCGCGTGGGGCGTCATGCCGCCGATCGGGGCCGGCTCAGCAGGCGCGGCGGCGGGCGTCAGCGGGCCCCCCCCGCTCTTCTTCTTGGCGGGAGCCTTGGCGGCGGGCGCGGCCGCGGCGTCGCCGACGAAGCGGATCTCGGTCCGGCCCAGGCCGATCTTGTCGCCGTCGTTGAGCAGGTTGCCCGTGGTGCCGATCTTGTTCCCGTTCAGGAAGGTGCCGGCCTTGGAGCGCTTGTCCGCGATCAGGTAGCGGTCCCCGTCGGGCCGGATCTCGGCGTGCACGAAGGAGACCCAGGGATCGCGGACCTGGATCTGGGCGGTGCGCCGGTTGCCGAGCAGGATCTTGTCCGTGCCGGCGAAAGCCCCGAGGTCCACGACGGTGCCGGCGCCTTTGCCGGAGAGGATCTCGAGGCTCGCCACGCTAGTTCCCCTTCTTCCGCTCGGCGACCAGCTTGCGAATCAGCTTGCGCCGGCAGTCGGCTCCGCAGAGCGGGAAGCGGCGTCGCTTTCCCCAGGGCTCGCGGAACTCGGTGACCTTGCCCTCGATCGTCTCGCCGCACTGGGCGCACTTGATCGTGCCCTTGGTGGGCGAGCCCACGGTGACCTTCTTGGCGTCCGGGTCGACCTTGGTGAAGGGCGGCTTCGGCGTGAACACTGGCGCCAGCGTCGGGCGCTCGTGGCGGATCTCCTTGACCCGCGTCTTGAACACCCGGAAGAAGGTGCCCGTGTCGAGCACCGCGTCGCAGTGGACGATCGTGCCCTTGAGCTCGAGCAGCTTGTCGGTGACCGGCTTGCTGAAGGTGCCCAGCTCGCGATAGAAGCGGAACAGGTCGACGGGGAGCTCGACGTCGCGCGTGACCCAGAGGTCGAAGATCGGCCGGTCGGCCTGGTTCTCGCGGATCACGTAGTGCTCGACCGTGACCTCCTTGGGCTCGCGGTCGACGAGGAGCGTGATCTTCTTGCTCTCGTTGGCGTAGTGCTGCAGCCGCGCGACGAGCTTGCCGGGGGCCTCGGGGTCGCCGCCGATCTTGCGGTACTCGTTCTTCCAGGAGCGGAGCTCGCCGACCTTGCCCTCGCGCCGCTTCAGGCCCTGCACGAACTCGTTCTTCTGGTCGTCGAGGGTCTTGTTGCGCTGGTCGCGATACTTCTCGTAGTAGGCGAAGGGGCGGTGGACGTATTCCTTGCGGGAGACGTCGACCTCGAACACCTCCTTCTTGGCCAGGTCCACGTAGAGCGCGTAGCCGTGGGTCGGGTCGAGCACGCGCAGGTGCGAGCCCTGCACGGCGACCCGCTGGGGCGCGAGGCGCGTCGCGCGCTCGCCGCCGGGGAAGCCGTTGGACTCCTGAACGATCACGACCGCGGGCGGGAGCGCGGGACCCTGGGGCTTGGCGTCGGCGGGCTTGGGGTCGTCCGCCTGCGCCACGCCAGCGAGCGAGCTCACCAGCAACGCGAAGAGCAGGGAGATCAGGCCAGGTCGGGTAGCTGGGTGCGCGGAAGCGCTCACCTGCGGTAAATCCAATACTTGCAGTGGCTTAGAAGCCGGGTAACCTAGCATTCGCGTCTCTCCTCGTCAACTTCAAAACCCCGGTCGAAGTGCACGTCCTCCTTGGACTCTCCTCTGGTGGAGGAAATTCTCCGTGAAGGTTCCCCGCGTGGTCGCGGTCGTCGGTCCGACCGGCTCTGGCAAGGCGCGTCTCGCGCGTGCGCTGGCGGATCGCTGCGACGCGATCCTGCTCTCCTGCGACAGCATGAAGGTCTACCGGCGCATGGACGTGGGGACCGCCAAGCCCCCGCTCGAGGAGCGCGAGCGCTGGCGCGGGCTCGACCTGGTCGAGCCCTGGGAGTCCTTCGACGCGGCCCGCTTCAAGGCGCTCTTCGAGGTGTGCCTGGGCGAAGCTCGCGAGA
>CALDQK010000408.1 GCA_937911525.1 uncultured bacterium | reverse complement strand
GACCGGACGAGCGGAGTGCTCATTGACACGATCTGCTACTTCTACGACGGCTGGCGCTGCATTGAGGAAACCGACGGCACGGGCCTGGTGACGCGCAACACGTACGTGTTCGGGTCCAACGGGATCGACGACGTGATCCAAGCGGTCCTGCCCGACGCGGCGGACCTGGACGGCGACGGGAATACGGCGGAGCCCACGGAGCTCTACTACCACTGCAATTCGATCGGGAGTGTGGCGGCGGTCTCGGACAGCGGTGGCGCTGTGGTGGAGCGCTATCGCTACACCGACTACGGCGAGACCGAGGTCCTTGACGGGGCCTTCCAGCCGATCGCCGGCAACGTCACGCGGGTCCGACAGCCGTTTGGGTTTACAGGGCGGCGGCTGGACTTCGAGGAGGGGTCGGGGCTCCTTCAGTTCCGATTCCGATACTACGGGCCGAAGAGTGGACGATTCGTCTCACGTGATCCGCTGGGGCTATGGGGTGATCCCGCTCAGCGAGGCAATCCTCAGAGCTACTGCGGCAACAATCCCATCAATCGAATCGACCCACTCGGCCTGAGCGACACCCACACACTACGGCTTAAGTCAGTGTCGGCGCTCATGGAAGACGGGACTTGGCAGAAGATTGCGTTCAAGGACTTCCCGTCAATTTTCAAGAGCGGAGGGCTGCCAGCGCACTTGCGAGATGCGTTCACAAAGCTTGACGGAAAGTTCGACTGGCGTCTTTGGTCGCGAATCAGCCACTCAGAAGCTGGCTTTGCGAAGCACCTCCTTCTGCTCAACAAGGCGATCGGAGCTCGCTCAGGAGACAGCACAGGGGCACTGCGGGGACTGAAGTGGGAGATCGAGTCACTCGGCAACGTTAGCAACCCGAAGGTAGGGAGGACGGCCTGCGGCAGCTGTAGAGGCATCCTCATGGACGCAGCCGCGATCACCGGCGCAGACATTGATTACTCCTACAAGAACAAGAAAGGGCAGTTGAAGCGGCTGACGTTCACCGAGCGCGATCTTGCGTGGAGGACACGTCGAAAGACCTTCACCAAGCCCATGCAGAAGCTCCTCAAGGACGTTGCCGTGGACGTCAACTTCAAGGCGCTTAGAGCTCAAGCACAAGCGCTGCGCTCAGCGGAAATCGCAGCGAAGGCTACCGGAGGAGTGTTCCGGACGCTGCCCTCTCGCCTCGTGCGAGGACTCATCAAGGGAGGGATGCTGCTAACTGTTGTCTATGCAGGCTATTATGCCTCCAAGCAGATATGCGGCGGAAGTCGAGAGAGATCGGTTGCAGCCTTGAACTACTACGTCGATATGCTCAACCCAATCCCAGTTGAGTCAGGGGCAGGAGAGACGATCGACGATGCCATTAGACTCAGCACAGGGGGCGGCCTTGACGCATTTAGAGCGTTCTCGGACACGGATCCGAAGGAGTGGGTCGGCAAGCCCAATGGCGGTAGAGTTCTCCAGCGCCGAATAGACAAGGCCAAGAGAGAGTTCCGTGAACGATTCGGCCTCCGATAGGAGCTCGGTCCGATTAGCCGAGATTGCAGCGGCGCTGGGCTCTCGTTGGCCTGGCGTGTCCGCTCCGGACGAGGATCCAAGGGATCTCCTTCCCGAAGCCTTCGCAATAATCGGTTTCGATAGAGCTCTGGCCCTAACTCTGGACTGTGTTGGTGACTTTGTTCGCGACTGCCTGGGGGACTCTGGCCCCGGAGCAAAGCTGCTTCAGGCGGCAGCCGAGGGCCGGAAGGACGAGGCCGGCGCAAGATTGACCGAGGTCCAAAGGGATCAGGAAGAGCTTTCAGCAGACCTCTCTGCCGAGGAGTTCAACTCGCGAGGATCGGCCAACCAGGTGTGCATTTCCATCGGCGAAGCCGTAACCCAGCCAACCTGCAACCGGAGCGATCTGCTAGCGGAAGCAGTGGAGATCTCAACAGCTGGACGCTACTACTTCAACATCGTGAAGTCCGGGGAGTCCAACTCGCCTGAGATCCACGATGTTGTTCGATCTACTCTGCAAAAACTAGGCGACCACCTTCACTCCTTTCGTCGCTGATCACATCGGCTAGCTGGATTCGCATGCGCGGCGGAGATACCACGGAGCAACGCTATTCACTACTTCTCGTCTAACGTGGTGTAGGCCAATCAGGTGAGTTGCGCATGCAACCGCATCTGCGGCTGTTTGCCAGCCTTCCAAGAATTCAAGATCCCCGATCTCAATGGCTGAGATGACTTCGTTGAGGAGATACCGCACGGACTTCAGCAGGCACGCAGATACGTAGCTGGTTGCTTGCTCTTGCTGGGCGATGGCCTCACCTAGGTTCGCCTCCAAGCACTCAGGAGCTTCGAGGGACGTACAACTGGGATCTTGGACCCAGGGAGTTATTGTTTCCAAGGCGTTTCCAAACAAGCGAAATACAACCTCATGCGTCCGTGCCTTCAAGTGTTCGTCTTTGCGTAGCGCTCGGCACGCAGCTAGCCCGATTCGGACCGCGACTTTCCCTTCAAGGTCGAAGGACTCGGCAGTGCTAGCGCTTGGGTTTGCATACGGAGAGCACTCGCGCAACCTCCGCACCAGGTCCGCAGGTTTCCAGTTGGGATCTATCTCAGACATCGCTGATATGGCCAGCACTGAGCCCAAGGAGCCTGCTATGTGCAGCTCCTGCAAGGAGACTCGCCCCGCTCGGACCTGGTGGCGCAGATGCATGGTCTCCTCTTCGTGCGAGCCCCCTACCGTGCAACGTCGCGCCTGATCACGCAGGCGATCATCACTCATCAGCGCAATTGCCTCCCAGCGACAGCTTCGCTATGACACGCACTTCTGCACTGTAATCTCAGTTCCGCCTATCGACGGCGCTGCCGCTGAGTGAAGCACACGGCGCTGGACCTTCAGCTGCGCGCAGACGGCAACACGCCACAATCCTCTACTTCAAGCGGAGCACGCGACACAGCCAGCCAAGAAGCAGGAACCGAAACTGAAGCGGTGAGCAAGCGGTCACCTCCTTGGGATAGCGGGGCAGCGGCCCATGGACCAGGGGTTCACCGTAACCATCAGCGTTAGTTGGGGCGGATCCCGAGCCAGTCGCTATGGGCATTGAGTGGGAGCGGGGGGACGACTGCATGCGAACTTTGGTTCAGTCGCCTTGTGGGTGTGCGCGGCTGCGCGAGACCACGTCCGCTCTAGGGTCCGCCGGCGTCGAGTGCCAAGCGAGTTGAGCGCGTCGCAAGGAGACCTCCGGCCACACGGACTGCGCCCGCCGTTTGGTGAGCGAAGGGTCTTGCCTGAGGCCTACGGGTCCCATACCGACTCGCACTGGAGGGCCGGGGAATGGTCTTCTCGGCGCAACTGCCCGAAGAGACAGCGCGGGCAGTGGACCACAATCTCCTGTTCGTCCGCGGGTTGCTCGCCGCCTTCCCCCACCTCGTCTGTGGCTCCGAGCAGGTCGCGAGCGCGGGCCAACTTGGTTCGCAGGTTGGAGCTGGCGAAGAGCCCGAAGTGGCGGACCCTGACGAAGCCTTTCGGCGGGACGTGCTGAAGGAACCGTCGCAGGAACTCCAGCGGACGGAAGCGCACCGGACCGTTACGAGTCCGCAGGGTAACCTGCTCAGGCGTAACGTCCAGCAGCCGGGGATTCGTGAGGCCGACCCGGTGCGTGTAGCGCCCGAGGTAGCGGTAGAGCTGCTTAGCGCCCACGAAGGGGCGCTTGGCGTAGACCACCCAGTCGGAGGCGTAGAGCGCGGGCTTCAGGTCCTTGACGCTCTCGCTATCCAACTCGAGCTTCCCGTCCCGCTCCGCTCGCTCCAGGCGACGAAGGAAGCGAGCACGGAAGCGACGGCTGAGCACCTTGACCGGAAGCAGGTAGCGCGAACCCCAGCGGCTCGGCACCCAGCGCGATCCGTCCTTGGCAAGTCCTCCAGCGGTCACGATCAGGTGGGCGTGGGGGTGGTAGTGGAGCGAGGTCGTCCAGGTGTGGAGCA
>CALDQK010000407.1 GCA_937911525.1 uncultured bacterium | reverse complement strand
AGGACTCGTCCTGGCTCGGCAGACGGTCGCTGCGGGCGTCGCGCTTGGCGCCGCCGCGGCGCATGCGGCCGGTGCGACCGGGCGAGACCTTCATCACGCGCAGGCGGATATCGCCCAGGCGCAGCACGTCCCCGGGCGCGAGCTTCCCGTTGCGCTGCCGCTCCTCGTTGACGCGGGTCTCGCCCGCGAAGAGGTCGAGGAGCGAGAGGACGTCGCCCTCGCGCTCGATCACGACCTGGTGGGCCACGACCGAGGCGTCCTCGAGCACCAGGTCGTTGTCCGAGGCGCTCCCGACGGCGCAGCGACCTTGCGGGAGGGGGAACACCACGGGGCGACCCTTGGCGTCGCTGTAGACGAGGCTCAGGTCTGGGGCGAGCCGCTCAGTTGGCACCGCGCGCCTCGTCGAGCCGGCGCATGGCGTCCATCAGCAGCGACATCGTGGCTTGCTCGATCGAGCGTCCGCGGGGCGCGCGGCCCTCGTGGAACTCGAAGCGACCCCGCTCGAGGGTCGCGATCTGGTGGAAGGCCTCCGCCCCCTGGACGCCGTCTTGCCAGGCGTGCACGACCTCGCCGGCCTGCAGGCTCATGCCCGCGTCGGAGCCGGCCTGGATCACGAGCTCGCCCGACTTCTTCGAGAAGTTGAGGAAGCCGACCAGCTCGGCGAGGCCGAGCCGCTCGAGGTCGCCCTCGATCAGGGCCACGTTCGCGGTCGCAGGGTCCTTCTGCTCGATCTCGGCGATGCAGCGCACCGCCTGGATCTTGCGCTGGAGGACCTCCTTCTTGAAGGGCTTGGTCACGTAGCTGGAGGCGCCCACGTTGAAGGCCTGGCTGATCCGGGCCTCTTCGCCCTCGCTGGAGATGACGATGATCGGCAGCCCCTTGCCCTTGGGGTGCTTGCGCACCTCCTGGATCAGGCTGATCCCGTTCATGCCAGGCATGTTCCAGTCGGTCAGCAGGAGATCGATCTGCCACCCTTCGCCCTCGAGCTTCTCGAGCGCATCGAGCCCGTTGCGGGCCTCCAGGATCGTGTCGATGCCGACCTCGCGCAGGACCTTTCCTTGGACCTTGCGGGACAAACCAGAGTCGTCGACGAGTAAAACCTTCAAGCGAGCCTCATCACGCCTGCGGGGGGAGGGCGGAGCATACCATTGTCCCTGGCCGGGGGCTCGTCGACTGCTACGTCGGGGGGGACAGGGGCGAGCGGGCGCGTTAGCGTGGGTTCCATGAACGAGCCAGGAGTCCGCGCAGGACGACGCCTGGGCCGGCGAGAGCGCCTCACCAGCCGGCGCGAGTTCGCGGCGCTCTTTCGGCGAGGACGACGCGGAGGCGACAACGTGGTCCGCGTGCTGGTCGGCCCCAACGGGCTGGCCCACCCCCGGATGGCCTGCGCGGTGCCCAAGCGCTTCGGCAACGCTCCCAAGCGCAACCGCTTGCGTCGTCTCTACAAGGAGGCCTTTCGGATGGAGAAGGAGCGGCTGCCCGCCGGCTACGATCTGCTCCTCTCCCCGCCCCGCGGGAGCGGGATCCCTGGGCTGGCCGCCCTGCGCGAGGCCCTGGTCGCTCAGGCGACCCGCACCGTGGCCCGCCTCGAGCAGCAGCGCGCGCGCGAAGCGCAGCAGCGCGAGAGGCGGAGCGAGGAGCAGCCGGGTGGCTGAAGCCCCCCTCGCCGAGCGCGAGCAGCACGCACACGCCCACCCGCCGCCGCCCCAGCCCTGGCTGCAGACCCTGCCCGCGGACCTGGCCTCGCTCGTGGTCTGGATCGGCCCTGGGACGGCCCTGGCGGCGCTGGTCCCGCTGCCGACCCCCAAGCTGGTCGTGCCCCTCCTGGGCGCCCTGGCCGGCCTGTGGGGGGTCGGCGTCGAGCGCGGCTGGGCCCGCCGCGCGAGCTGGCCCCTCAGCGTGGCCCTGGCCTGCTGGGCGGCCGCCGTCCACGGCCTGACCTGCCTGGCCTTCCCGGCCGCCAGCGACACGCTCCTGCCCCTCTGGGGCCGCCTGGCCCTGATCGCGGGCCTCGGCAGCCTGATCCCCCGCGCGGCCACCCATCTGGACCGCAAGGAGAGCGCCTGGCGAGCGGCTCTGCGCTGCGGCCCGCCCGAGGGGTCCATCGAGCTCTCCCACGCCATCGGCGCCTGGCGCCCCCCGCCTCCCCTCAGCTGGCTCCTGCTCCTGCTCTGGCCCCTGGACATTGCGCTGCGCCTCGCGAGCCTGGGCGCGATCTTGCTCTACCAGCTGACGGCCTCGCGCCTGATGCCCAGCGCCTGCATGTACGAGCCGAGCTGCTCCCGCTACGGGTTCCTGGCCTACCTCCGCCACGCCTTCCCCAAGGCGTGCATCCTCACGGCGCTACGCATCTTGCGCTGCTCCCCGTTGGGGTCGGGGGGGTACGATCCAATACCAGGCCCGCCGCGCTCGGGCGCTGCGCGGGAGTCGAACTCCAACCCTTCCCAAAGGTCCCATACGCCTTGATCCGAGTCCCTCAGCGCGATCGCAGACGTGCCGGCTCCTTCGGGGTCGCCTGGCTGGCTCTGCTTCCGCTCTGGGCCTTCGGCTGCAGCAGCGTCGAGGTGCCGGCTTCCCTGGTGCGTCCCAGCACCCTGGATCCAGCCCTGGAGGGGGTGCAGGTCCCGCCAGCCCCCCTCGACGACCACTGGACGGCTTCTCTCGGCCACTACCTCAGCCCCTCCGAGCTGGGCCGCTATTGGCTCACGCCCAGCGAGGACCGCTTCACCCGCTGGGGGGATCGGTGGCTGGAGTATTCCCTCCGCGAAGAGCTGCTCGCCCCGCACCGCGACTCCCTCTCCCCCGAGGAGCTGGATCGCGTCACGCGGCAGCCGGACTACGACTCGAGCAAGCGAGAGCTGGACCTGATCCTGGCCGAGCGAGCCCGCTAAATGTCGATCCCCACGCCAACGACCCTTCCCCGCGACGCCACGACCGAGACGGAGCCCCGAATGCCCAAGTGGTTCGTGCTGGACACCAACGTCTTGCTCCACTCCCCCACCTCCGTGACCTCCTTCGGGGACAACACGGTGGTGGTCCCGGTCGACGTGATCGAGGAGCTCGACAAGTTCAAGTCCATGAACGACGAGCTGGGCCACAACGCGCGCAGCGCGATCCGCGTGATCGACACGGCCCGCGGACGCGGCTCCCTCGGCGACGGCGTCACGATCGGGGAGGAGGGCGGCCGGCTGATGATCGACCTCAAGCCGGTGTGCCTGATCGCCGACGGCCTGAGCACCGACAGCCCCGACAACCGGATCATCTCGGTCGCCTACCGGCTCAAGCGCGAGGGCAAGCCGGTCGTGCTCGTCAGCAAGGACATGAACATGCGCGTCAAGTGCGACGCGCTGGGGATCCCGGCCGAGGACTTCCAGACCGACAAGGTCCCCGAGGTCGACGAGCTGCACACCGGCTGGCGCGAGCTGGAGGCCTCCGGCGACGACATCGAGCGCCTGCGCGAGCGCGGCATGCTCGAGCTCGGGCTCGACCAGCGCCTGGTGCCCAACGAGGCGGTCTTGCTCCGCGCCCAGGAGAACCCCAAGAACACCTGCCTGGCGCGCCCGATCGGCCTGCACGAGGGCGGCATGAGGGCCACCCTCGGCCCCTTCCGCTCGCCCAACGACGCGATCATGGGCGTGGCGCCGCGCAACCTCGAGCAGCGGATCGCGCTCGAGATGCTCCTCGACCGGGACGTGCGCCTCGTGACCCTGGTCGGCAAGGCGGGCACCGGCAAGACGCTGCTGGCGCTGGTGGCGGGCCTCTCGCTCGTGACCCGCAAGCATCACTACGCCAAGATGCTCGTGGCCCGTCCGATCATGCCCCTGGGCAAGGACATCGGCTTCCTGCCCGGCACGGCGGACGAGAAACTCACGCCCTGGATGAAGCCGATCTTCGACAACATCAAGTACATCCTGCGCGACAAGCAGCCCGGCGAGGCCGACCGCAAGATCAACGACCTCTTCAAGAGCGGCGTGATCGAGATCGAGCCCCTGACCTACATTCGCGGCCGCTCGATCCACAACCAGTTCATCATCGTGGACGAGTGCCAGAACCTGACCCCGCACCAGGTCAAGACGATCATCAGCCGCTGCGGCAACGAGACCAAGCTCGTGCTCACCGGCGACCCCTTCCAGATCGACAACCCCTACCTCGACAGCCGCAGCAACGGCCTGACCTACGTCGCCGAGCGCTTCAAGGGTCAGGAGATCGCCGCCCACGTGCTCTTCCGCAAGAGCGAGCGGAGCGAGCTGGCCCGGATCGCGGTCGAGCTGCTCTAGGCGGCCGGGCTGTCGCTGGGACCGAGCAGTCGAATGACGCCTCGACCTGAGTTCTCTGCAACCTCGATAACGATCAACTGCACGGACCAGCGACGAGCCGAACGCTTCTACTGCGACGTACTCGGTGCAACGAGCATTCCCGGAGATGGCTATGGCTGCTCTTGGTTCCGGCTTGGCGCGCTCACCATCAGCCTCATGCCCAACGCAGTCGAGTCGATCCGAAACCCGGGGATCGATCGGCCGGGGCCAAAGCTCTGGCTGGAGGTCGAGGACCTGACACGAGCACATGACTACCTCAAGGAGAAGGGAGTCACGATCCTGGAGCCGCCTGCTGAGGGCGGTCACATGCTGGTGGCCGACCCTGACGGGTCAGCCCTAGAGATTTGGGAGCGGGACAGCCAAACGAATTGAGCGCGGCGGAATCCGGTTGCACGCTGCGGGGGGCTCTTTCAACGCAAAGACGCAAAGGCGCAGAGACGCAAAGAGCGTCTCCTGCGCTGCCGAAGCAGATTCCTTGACCGGGAGCGCGGCGAGTTGTTTCTTCGCCGGTCTCCTGATCACAACCCGTTCACGACACGAGTAATGCCATCCTTCACCAGCCGCTGGCCGAAGTTGATGACAAGCCCGAGTCGTAGCCCCAAGAGCCTGAGGTAGGTGAGCGTTTGCGCCTCAAAGACAGGGTTGTTGCCATTCACGGCCTTGCACTCGATTACGACGCAGTCAGCTACTAGCAGGTCAACTCGCAAGTCTGTTGCGAGCCTCCTGCCCTTGTAGGAGATCGGCACCGCCTTCTGACGCTCGACTGGTAGGCCGCGCAACTCGAGTTCATACACAAGTGCCTCCTCATAGATGCTCTCCAGGAGGCCCGGTCCACCCAGAGTTCGGTGTACCTCGATTGCAGCGTCTACGACGACTCGGCTTAGTTCGTTCTCGGTCACTCGATCACCTCTTTGCGTCTCTGCGTCTTTGCGTCTTTGCGTTGAATCGCTGGATCCGAGCGCTCTCGCCGCGCGATCAGGCGAGAGATTGGCGAGCAGACCCATCGCATGCCCAAGCAACCAACGAAACACGCCCGCCGAGCGGCGGGCGTGTCTTGGAACTGGACCGAGCGTCTACTTGCCGAGCTTGTCCAGCTCTTCCTGGGCGCGCTTGGCGGCGGGGTAGCCCTTCCAGTCGAAGCGGACCTTGCGCAGCAGGCCGCGGCCCTTACGCGCCATCGCCCCGCCCTTCTTGACCATCTCGAGGGCCTCGACGATCTGGCGCTGGCCCTTGTGGTCGTGGATCAGCTCCTTGGTCTTCTCGTCCTCCTCCAGCTTGGCGATCGCTGGGCGGATCTGGGTCACGAGCTCGTCGAAGTCCCAGAAGTCGTGGCGGAGGACCATGAGCAGGTCGAAGCGCTCGGTCGGCTTCTCGCGCTCGAGCGCCTCTTTCAGGCGACGCGCACCCTCCTGACCGAGCTGAGTCAGCATCCGCTCGGCGCGGCGCAGGTAGCAGACGGGCGCGCCCTTGACCTTGGCGATCCGCCGCAGCTCCTGGGCGCAGTGGCGCACGTCCTGCTCCTTCAGCTCCTCGTCGGCGTCGGCGAGCATCTTGCGGACCTTCTTGGCCAGCTTGACCTTGAGCTTGCTCAGCTTGACCGAGTCGAGCATCGCCTTGTAGACGTCACGCGCGTTGACGCAGGTGTCGAAGCCAGCGACGACCTCGCCCTCGCAGTCGAGGACGCGGATCGCGGGCTTGTCCTTCTTGACCTCGTAGCGCTTCAGCAGCTTGGGATCTTGCGCGCCGCGGTCGAGGCGGAGGGTCGTCAGCTTCTTGGTCAGGCCGACGACCTTCTTGTCCATGAACACGACCCGCTCGTAGTTCGCCGCGCAGCAGTTGCTCGCGTCGCCCGCCGAGAGGAAGACCAGCACGCAGGGCTGGCGGACCACGAAGGTGTCCTCGCTCTTGGGCGCGAGCAGGGGAGCCCCCGACTCGCTCTTGGGGGGCACCCACTTGACCCGATCGTTCTCGAAGGGCTTGTAGGGGTCCGCGCCGGCGAGGGCGCCGCCGCCGCCGCCCGTGCTGCTGCCGCTCGACCGACCGGCCGAGCTAGAGGGGGGGCATCAGCCAGCGGCTGCCTTGGTGGGGCTGAACGCGAGCAGGGCGCACGCGACAGCCAAGGGGAGGAATGCCTTCATCTCCGCTCCTTCCGGGGTCCCCAGACTAGAGAGCCCCGCGGCCGATTTCCAGGGGCTTCTGGCTGTCACCACAGGACTTAGCCAAGGACTAAACCCCGCCAGCGGGAGCGCGTCTTCATGGTGAACGTGTTGACCCCCCCGGGTGCGTTGCCCGGGACCTCTCTTCCTGCTTGTGCTAAGCGAGAGCCGGCCTCCTAGACGTGGGCCGGCTCTCGTTGTGTACGCGCCCCTCGCGTCCGCGTCCGCAGCTCGACCTCCGGCGTCTCGCGCGCGATCGCCTGGATCAGGTCCAGCGCCGCGAGGACCGAGTCCCGCCGCAGGCACACCTCGTCGCCGAGCATCAAGGTCCGGTATCCCAGGGCCAGGAGACAGCCGATGTCGGTCACGTCCTGGCAGCTGGGCTCCTCGCGCCAAGCCAGCGAGTCGCAGATCCGGCTGGCGACGATCGCCTGCGGGTCCACGGCGAGGAGCTGGCGCAGCGCGCGCAGCACGTGGTGCGGCTGCTCGAGCTCGAGGAAGAGGTCTCCTCGGGCGGCCATCAGCCGCGCCTCGGCGCGCGGCGCGAAGCTCAGCCCGCGCTGGCTCTCGATCTTGGCCACCAGCTCCGCCTCCGGCAGGAGCCCGCGGACCGCGGCCAGGTCGTCTGGCTCCTCCACGAAGGAGAGCATCACCCGCCGCAAGCCGAGCTCGCGCATCGCGGCCAGGTAGGCCTCGTCACGCTCGGTCAGGCGCCCGGCGATCCGCAGGCTGGGGTCGACGATGTTCACCGACTCGCCGGGGCCGAGGACCCGGCGCGGGCCGTCCTCGAGGATCAACCGATCCCCGTCCACGGCCAGCACCCGGACCGCCTCCTCGCCGTTGCCGAACAGGGCCAGGGTCGGGGTCTCGACCTCGATCCGGTGGCTGAGCCGGACCGCCGTGAAGGGCGGCACCGCGGCCTCGGCCACCCGCAGCTGACGCCCCTTGAGGTCGACCCACAGGGGCTGGCCGTGGCTGGCCAGGTCCGCCAACGCCTCGCGCGGGGTCCCGCGCAGCGGCATCACGGTGTTCAGCCGCAGGCCGCCCACCACGGGGTGGGCGGCGACCTCTGCCACGAAGTCGGCGTGGGGCGGCACGGTCACGATCACGCTCAGCTCGTCGGCGTTCACGCGGCTCCCTCGGCCTCGAGCCGCTCGCGCAGCTCGCGGACCAGGCGCTCGGGCTGGCGGGCGCGCATGTTGTCCTCGAAGTCCTCGTAGTGGCCCCAGCTGCGGGCGATCAATCCCAGCGCCATGTCGACCGCGCGCTCGGCGGCCGGCAGCTCGAGCACGCGCTCGGCGCCGATCGCCTCCTCCCACTGGCCCCGGATCTGCGCGTCGCGGCCGGGGTAGCGCTTGCGCAGGTGGAACACGTTCCAGGCCTCGCTCAACGCGCCCCACACCTCGTAGCTGTCGCGATTGCGCCGCTCCTTGCCGCCGAGGTAGTAGCGGATCTGGGCCGCCTCGACCTCCTCGTAGAAGCCCTCGTCGCCGTAGAGGATCAGGAAGGGCTTGCTGGCGTTGGGCGCCCGGGCCCGGGTCAGCAGGTAGTAGGCGAAGAGCTCGTAGCTCTCGCGCGCGCCGCCGCCGCCGCCCCCCTCGCCGTAGAGGGCGTTGAGCTGGTCCTCCAGCCCGATCCCCGCGGCGAAGTCGGTGACCTGGAGCGGGTAGCTATCGCAGGTCGCGTCCCCGATCGCCACGAAGGAGATCTCGAGGTCGTCGCGATACTGGCTCAAGGTCTGATAGAGCAGCGGCAGCCGGTCGAAGATCTCGCCCGGCCAGCTCGACATGGAGCCGGTCACGTCCACCGCGACCACGATCGGATTCGCGCTCTCGGTCGAGATCGTCTTGCCGAAGGGCGAAGCCAGATCGAGGTCAGGGCTCGCGCGGTTGAGGTAGCGCCTGCCGCCTCGCTGCTTGCTCTCCTTGGCGGCCTTCTTGCGCGCCGACTTGGCCTTGCGGCCGCCCTTGAAGTTGTAGGCGCTGGGCCGGGCCCAGTCGCTCATGTCGTCACCCCACGCGTACATGGTCGTTCTCCTCGGTTGAAGCTGCGGCCCCCGGGGCCGCCAATCCCTGGGCGTTCAGCACCGCGCCGAACTCCCTGCGCACTCGCCGGTCGAGCCCGCGCGCCTCGATCAAGGCCGCCACGGACGCCGGCACCAGCGCCTGCCAGTCGTCGCCCCGCGCCAGCGCCGCGCGGACGCGCGACCCAGAGACGGGGCTGGGTGGAATCAGCTCGAGCGGGTGGCTCAGGCGATAGGTCTCGCCGAGCAGGCGGCGCACGTAGCCGTTGGCGGCCACGAGGCGCTCGAGGGGCCCGAGCCGCTCGCGGACCAGCGCACCCCAGCGGGGCCCGTCGTGCAGGTCGGGGATCGGGACCACGACCAGGTTGTCGTGCCCGAGCGCCGCGAGCATCTCGACGCGCTCCTCATAGCTGAAGGGATTGCGCGCGTCGTAGGTGTCCGCGCTCCCCACCCCCAGCACGACCTCGTCGGCCCGGGCGGACATGGCCGCCACCAGGGCCGCGTGGACGCGGTGGACGGGCTGAAAGCGAAACACGGCTCCGATTCTCACGGGGAGGAGAAGGCGCTTCCCCCGGGAGCCTTTCAGCGCAGGCAGCCAGGACGCGGATCAGCTCGACGCATCGGGCGCAAGCGATTTTCGACTCGGCCTGGCCCGCGGAACACGCCTCTGGGCCGGGCAGTGGTTGAAATCGACACCTTCGCCGTGCGGCGCCCGCTCGAGGGGATCTTCGTAAGTCCAACGAAGTCGAAGATCCAAATCGCTCGATTTCGTCTTTAGCGGATCGCAACTGAGACGTCAGTTGCGACGTATTCCCTATCTGAGACCCATGACCATCAAGCTGCTGGGTACCCAGAGTCTAGAAATTTGATGCCGCAGCGCTTCACAGCGCTCAGCCGAGCGCCCAAACACGGAAAGTGCTGCGCACGTGCTGCGCAGCAGGCTGAAGAACACCGAGTCAGGTGGTGGGAAGGCGCCGAAGCACCGCTCTGGGGGTGAGTGAGGAGGGTGAAGCCCAGCTTCCCTTCGCTCAGGGGCGCGCTCGCTCCGAGGCTCCCTGGGGGAACGCGCCGCCGAATCCCAATCCCAAGAGAGAGGAGTGAGGCTCAAGGCCCCCAGGAGCCGATTCGAGCGAGCGCGACCAAAAATTTGGCAGCTCGAGCCCTGAACCAGAGTCAGACGAGGGCGAGAGCGACTCGGAGCCGCTCACCGCACTCCGCAGAGTACAGCAGGGGGCTCACGAGCCGGAAACTCTCGCAGAGTCTTCGCTTAAGCGCGGAAGCGCTGGAAGACGCGCGAGATAACCCCACCGTGCATGGGGTTGTAGAAGCGATCCAGCTCCTGGTCGATCACGCGGGAGAGCTGAACGCCCTCCAGCGAGGCCACCATGGGGTCCTGGAACTCGGGCCGCCGCGGCAGCTGGATCGAGCTCTTGGACACGAGCTGTTGTAGACGTTCTTCGATGCGGTAGGTCATCAGCGCCTCTCAAGCTGGGTCGTGTTCGCCAAGACGCCTCTGGCCGCCCCTTATTTGACGTCAACGGGTGACGCCGAGGGCTAAACCTTGAAGTGTCCGACAACTACGCCCCTTTATTGAGCCGAGTCCCCTCCTGAAAGCCAGTTTCCTGGCGGACCGTACGTCAGATTTTCTCCGCACCTGACGTGCCGAATCACCCTACTCACCTCGCACGACACTTGCCGAACGAGCCTCGCTGACCGCTTGCGACGAAAGCGCGCGCACCGTCAACCAGAGGGGAGAGGGGGAGGGAATGGTCAAATTTCTCGGCGCCCGGCTCCAGAGGGTGGAGATCACGGACGGCGAGCCTCGACGGGGGGGATCCGCAGCTCGACGCCGGCGCGCATCCGCCGCTCGTCAGGGATCGCGTCCCGGTTGGCCTCGAGGATCTTCCGCCAGTGGCGGGAGGTCCCATAGACCTTCTGGCTGATCCGCCCCAGGCTGTCTCCGCTCTGGACGGTGTAGGTCCGTCCCGCGGGGCCCTGCTTGGGCTGGGGGCGAGCGGAGTTGGGCTGCGCCGGCTGCGCCGGCTGCGGCTGGCTGGGCTGCGCCGGCTGCGCGTCGCCGGTCGCGGCCGCGCTCGGCGCCTCCGCCCGGAGCTCGATCGGCTCGGGCGGGCTGAGCTCGACCTCGATCAAGCGCGAGAGCGCGATCGCGAGGCCCATCAGACAAAACACTCCCAGGCGTGCGACGTTGCCCACAGCTCGCTTCCTCCAAGCGATCTATCGGCGCGCCTGATGAGGCCCTTTAGCAGGAATTCTGAGGGGTGGGTTAGCCGCCCAGGCGCGCTAGCGCACGCCGAGTCCTTGCAGGCAGGCTGCGATCGGCGGCGGCCGCCTTCAGCCGAGGCGAGCCCGGGAGCGCGCGGTGGAGCGCTCGGGCCAAGGTCAGCAGCGCGGCGCGGTCCTCGGGGCGGCCCTCGGCCCGGGCGCGGTCGACGGCCTGGGTGAAGGCGGCCTCGAGGTCGGCGCCCGCGTCGGCGGG